>JAUCQE010000373.1 GCA_030372865.1 Pyrinomonadaceae bacterium | reverse complement strand
CTATGAGGCGGCGCGTGAAAAGGTGAAGCGGTTCATAAACGCGCCGGATGTGCGGGAGTGCATCTTCGTCCGCGGGTGCACGGAGGGCATCAACCTCGTTGCATATTCCTACGGCAAGGCGTTCATCGGCGAGGGCGACGAGATCATCCTCTCGCAGATGGAGCATCACTCGAACATCGTGCCGTGGCAGGTCGTGGCCGAGGAGAAAGGCGCAAAGATCCGCGTCATTCCGATGAACGAGCGCGGCGAGCTGATCCTTGAGGAATACGAGAACCTGCTGAACGAGCGGACAAAGATCGTCGCGGTCTCGCATGTTTCGAATTCGCTCGGGACCGTTAACCCGGTAAAAGAAATGATCGCGACGGCGCATAAGTTCGGGGTTCCTGTTTGCGTTGACGCCGCACAAAGCGTGCCGCATTTTCCGGTAGATGTGCAGGACCTTGATGCCGATTTCTTTGTCTTCTCAGGCCACAAGATGTTCGCTCCGACAGGGAGCGGCATCGTTTACGGCAAGCGCGAGTGGCTCGATAAAATGCCGCCTTACCAGACGGGCGGCGGCATGATCCGCACCGTCACGATGGAAAAGTCGACCTACGCTCCGATCCCCGAAAAGTTCGAGGCCGGTACGCCGGCGATCGCCGCAGGCATCGGGCTTGGTGCGGCCATTGATTACATTAATGCCCTCGACTTCGAAGCGGCCGCTGCATATGAGCACTCGCTGCTCGAATATGCGACCGAGCGGCTTTCCGACATCCCGGGCGTAAAGATAATCGGAACGGCCGCCAACAAGGCGAGTGTGCTCTCATTCACGATCGACGGCGTTCACCCGCACGATATCGGCACGATACTCGACCAGGACGGGATCGCCGTCCGTGCCGGCCACCACTGTGCACAGCCGGTAATGCAGTTTTTCGACGTCCCGGCAACGGCCCGTGCCTCGTTCGCGTTCTACAACACGCGCGAAGAGGTGGATAAGCTCGCCGAAGCTGTGCAGAAGGTGATCGAGGTCTTTGCCTAAATTGATCAAGCTGACTGAAATGATGCCGATGTTGGTCGAGGCATGCCCGACGTTT
>JAUCQE010000372.1 GCA_030372865.1 Pyrinomonadaceae bacterium | reverse complement strand
TTCGGAACTCGTCGGCAGCGTCAGATGTGTATAAGAGACAGGTCCACGACGACCTCTTCATCGACCCACTCGGCACCGGCATTGATCAGGTCGGTCTTGACCGACGGCCAAGAGGTGATCGTCCTGCCCTTTACGACGCCCGCTTCGATCAGCGTCCACGGCCCGTGGCAGATGACCGCGACGGGCTTGCCGGCGTCGAAGAACTGTTTGATAAAATCCACAGCTTCTGGCTTCATCCGAAGCTGGTCCGGGTTGGCGACGCCGCCCGGCAGCAGCAGGGCATCGAAATCGCCGGCGTTCGCCTCCGCGAGCGGGACATCGACCGGGAACATATCGGCCTTGTCGTAATGTTTCCAGCCCTGCACTTCGCCCTTGGCCGGCGAGACGATCATCGTCTTCGCACCCGCTTCGTCGAGTGCCTTTCGCGGATCGGTCAGCTCCTGCTGTTCAAAACCTTCCGCCACCAAGATCGCTACTTTCAGATCGCTGAGATCTTTTGCCATAACTTACCTCCTTTGTCTTTGCCTGTGTATTGATCCATTACGCGAACCAATATAGGTCGCAAGCGGCGTGCCGCGAGAGGAATTTCCTGGAATCAGGAACCGAATGAAACTCTTTAATAAATGTACAGGTGTCTTTAGCGGCGACGCGGTTTCGCCAAGCCCGGTCGACGCTCACCCGTCGACACATCGTTTACGGCCCTTTCCTCAAGGGGGCCAAGACAGACAGAGAGCCGAAATTCGAGTAAAGGCCCGCAAGGGTTTACACGCTTTTTCAAACACTGGTGGAGGAACAAATGCCCATAAACATCACACACCGAGTGCGGCGATCCCTGGTTTGTCTTTTGGCGGTCCTGCTGCTCTCCTCATCGCCGGCAATGGCCGGTTACCTGTACGTCCTCAATGTCCAGAACGGCGCGCCTGCACGCATTTACGGTTACGATTCCGACCCGGAAACCGGAGCACTTTCCCCCCTCGCAGGTTTTCCGGTCACGACGAGCGCCATCGGCACGGGAAATCTTCTTAGCGAATCGATGGCGGTCGACAGCGAGAATGCACGTCTTTACATCGTGAACGACGGCCCGAACACGCTTTCGGTCTACGCGATCGACACGAAGTCGGGAGCCTTAACGGAGATGCCCTATAGCCCGGTCCAGCTTCCGGTCGCGACATGGGCGACCGTCGCCGTTCACCCGAGCGGCTCGCCGGTGATCGTCGGCGGTTCGTACACATCGTCTTCCGGTGTCGCGGCGAGCTTCAACGTTGACGAGGACGGCGTCATTGGGGCAGACGGCAGCCCTTTCTCGCTTGGCCGCGCGACCGCATTCTCAAGCTCGTTCAGCGCGGACGGAAATTTCTATTACGCCGGCGGGTACGCCCTAACGTCACTGATGTCGGGCCATGCGGTCGATGCTGCAACGGGCATCATGACCGCGCTTGCTGGTTCTCCCTTCAATTCTGGCGGATCGCGGCCGCGGGGCTTTGCGGCACACCCTGACGGCCGGCTCTTCCTGGTCGACAGCGGCAGCAAGATGCGGGCATATACCACGTCCGCCGGTGTTCCGACCGGTGTGGCAGGAAATCCTTTCAATGCCGTCAGCGGCAGCATAGACAGCGTGGCGCATCCGGGCGGCGGTTACATACTCTCCGTCGGCACGAACGCGGGACAGGTCGCTGCATATCAGATCACCGGCTCCGGGCAGAACACGACGCCGACGCCAGTCTCGGCGGCGCCGACCGGCGGTTCGTACGCCTCGATGCTGACGATGACGCGGACAGGCGATCTTGTTTTTGCGGGAAACTCGGTCAGCCGCAACGTCGCAGCATTCAGATTCGATGATGCCACCGGGGCGTTGACGCTGCTCGGTGTTCAGCCTGCCTCGACACAGGGGAACACAGGGGCACTTGCAGGTATCGCACTATTCGAGCCGGTCGTTGCGGTCACGCAGACTCCCGAAGAGGCGATACAGGCCATCATCGACACGATCAACGGTTACGATCCGCCGCTGTCACGCGGTATGTCGCGAAGCCTGATCGCAAAGCTCGAGAATGCTCTTGTCGACCTTGAGAAAGGCGAGATCGCCGAGGCGATGGACAAAATGGGTGCGTTCATCAATCACGTCCGTGCCCAGACGGGCAAGGCACTCGGCAGCGAAAGAGCGGCTGAGCTTACGGCCGCCGCCGAGGCAGTGATCGGCATGCTCGAATCGCAGCTTCCGGCGGGCGACGAGAAAACCGAAACTAAATAGGCCGCAGGAAAAGCGTGAGGGAAGAGGCCCGGGTCACAGCGACCGGGCCTTTTTCTTTATCACCGCCCACGTTGAGCGGTCGGAATCGAAGACGGTGTTGAGCCCTTGTTCTTCCATCGGCGGGTCGCCCATGTATTCATCGCCGGGCTTCCAGAACAGCTGTCCTTTTATCGGCCTTGCGGTACCGCCGAATGCCCAGAAATTCGCTCCGGCGATCTTCGGATCGGACTTAATATACGAAAGCACTTTCTCGTAATACTGATCGCGCTGTTTAGTTGGCGAGCTGGGGTTGAACGACTGTCCGTCGCGGGGAAGGCCGAATTCCTCGATGACGCGCGGCTTTTTGAGGCGGACAGCGACCGCGACGTTCTCTTCGATATATTTCGCGGTCTCGCTAACGGCATTTGGAAAGCCTTTCGCGAGCCAGCCCCAGTTCTTCGGCCAGATATGGATGGTCAGGTAATCGACGTTCTTGTCAGCGTGGATCTCCTCAAAGAGCTTGATGTCTTCGGTCCCGATCCAGCCCTCATGGCCGATGGACACCAGCTGTTTCGGTGCCTTTCGCTTTATCGATGCGGCGGTCTCGGCGGTCCAGTTCTTGTACGCTTCGCTAGCAGCGGGCCGCATCGGGCGGGGCTCGTTCGCGAGCTCCAAGGTCATCACGGTCGGGTCGTCGATATAGCGCTTGCCGCTGATCTTGTTAGTACGGCTGAGCACTTTGTCCATCTGTGCCGCGTAGGCTTTTTTGCACGGCTCGCAGGTGTAGAACTTGGCGACGAGGTCGCGGAGTTCATCCCACGTCGGCTTTTTCGTCAGCCATTCGTCGGAAATGACCTTGTTCCAGATTAGATACTGCTGAAAGCCGCCGCTCCATTCCCAGTTATTACTGAAGAAGACGACCGCACGCATCTTTCGCTTGCCCATTTCGTGGAGCACGACATCGAGCCCGTCGAGCACGCTTTCGTCGAACTTGGCCTGCTCGGGCTGGAGCGGCGGGCCGACGCGCGTGACGCCGTTAAGCATTCCCGAACCTTCCGCACCTGCCATCAGCCGCAGGTTAGTGACTCCGTTGGCCTTTAAGAAGTCGAGCTCTTTCCTGAGCCGCTCGATCCCGCGTCGCCTGTCTTTCTCGAGGCCGAGCAGGCTGCCGTACCAGTAGTTCGTGCCGACGAAATAATACGGCTTTCCGTCGGCCGTCATCTGATATCCGTTTACGGTAACGAAAGACGAAGCCGCCGGAACCGATTGAGCGAACGCCAACAGAACTGCGAAGAATAAGATCAAGTGCCGGATCATCTGACCGAGAGCATACACGAACGCCGACGCCGAAAGGAAGCACGCGGCGGTGATACAGAAACTGACCCGAATACGCGTCTGGTCAGTGAAAGAGTAAATTCACGGCATCGGCGATTCCGGAATCACGTCCCGTTCTGACCATATGAAACACATCTTATCCGCAGCTTTCATCTTTCTCGCATCGGCAATGTGCTTTTCACAGACATCGACCGAACTAAATGGCTCATCGACGCAGACCGCGACATTTGTCCTCGTCGGCAGCCACACATTCCTCGACGTAAAGGTGAACGGCAAAGGGCCGTACCGTTTCCTGCTCGACACCGGAGCGAGCGACACAAGCATCGACAGCGCGCTCGCACGGGAACTGAAACTGCCGGTTCTTGGCAAAAATTCGATCGGCGACCCGCAGAATCCGACCGCGATCGAGGCCGAGGACGTAAAGATCGCGAGCCTTGAGGCCGGTGCGATAAGAATTGCCAATGCAAAGGCTCTGTCTTACGACCTAAGCAAGATATTTCCGGATGGCGAGGTCCGGGGCGTGCTCGGGATGCCGGAGTTTGCCGACCGGCTGTTGACCATCGATTATCCGCGCAGCCTGATCTCCGTTTCGAAGGGCGAACTGCCTGCCGTCAACGGAAAGGACGTCATCGGCTATGAACTGCTGGACGGCAACTTTGAAATAACGGTTAGCGTAAATGGAAAGCCGCAGAAGATACTCTTTGATACCGGTGCCTCGGGCGGTTTCGTGTTTCCGAAAAAGCTTGCCTCCGAGTTTGCGCTCTCTTCGGAGCTGAAAGTAGTCGGCAAAGGCCGTACGGTCAACAATACGTTCTCGGTTTATGGCTCTACACCTGTCTCTTATACACATCT
>JAUCQE010000371.1 GCA_030372865.1 Pyrinomonadaceae bacterium | reverse complement strand
GCGATCTGCGGCAGCGTCAGGCTCTCGCCCTCCTTCAAATTTGCCAGCTGCACCAAGCACCGCAGCCCATATTCTTCCTGTGCCGAGATTTTCATAAGCCGAAGTCAGTAAAGAATCTTAACCCTTTCCTAAAGCTACATTTTCGCAAATCATTACTTTTTGGTCAAGATTGCAGATAGAAGAGTTTTTGCCACGAATTAACACGAATTATCACGAATTGCTTTATCGCACGACGCGGTGCGAGTGTAACCCTCGCCGTGCATGCTGAATACCCAAGAATAATTAGTGTAATTCGTGATAATTCGTGGCTAATAGCCCTTTCTTATTCGCGTTATTCGCGGGCAAAAACATCTTCTTTCTCTCTGTGATCTCTGTGGTGAAATTTCTTTTGACCGCTCCCCAATCCGGCGCTAGAATGTACCGGCTGTGCAATATCGTCGCATAGTCGCACCGCTCTTTGAAAACCCAAAAAACCCTGTCCCAAGGACAAAAACGGCCCGTTGTTGCAAACAAAAGACTTACGCCGATCAGAGCGTTTTGCACAAAATCCTGCAAAAACAACCCCGATCGGCGTCGTAAATGAAGTAAATAAATAAGTTGTTTGTCCCAACACCCCCTGGGACAAGCCTGGGACAAAGCGTCACAGCGAGAAGTTGAAATTAACGAAACCGGTCGCCTTTACCGGCTGGCCGTCGCGGGTGAAGGGCTTGAATTTCCATTTCTCGATCGCCTCACGGGCGGCAGGCAGCAGCAGTGTGTGACCGGTCGTTTTCTGGATCTCGGCAACGTTCCCGTCTTCGTCAACCACGATATCGACCCTGACGACACCGGTCGCCCGCATCTGCTTCGCGGTCGGCGGATATCGCGGTGCCTGCTGCTTCACGGCGTATGCCACGAGCGATCCGATATCCATTGGGCCAGTCGGTGCAGACGTTTCGGACTTCGGCTCTGCGGGCTGCGGCTTCGGCTCTTCGGCCCGCGGCGTACTACTGACGATCTTCACCGGCCGCACCGGGGCTTTCTCGGCATCCGCTCTCACCGGTTCGCTTGAGACCGTCTTTTGAACCGCCGCAACCGTCGTATCGGCCGGTTTCGGCGTCACCGGCGATGCGGCTTCGACAGTCGGTTTCGCCTCGGCGGGCTTGGCTGTCGGCACGGCCGCAACGGTCGCGTTCAGGGCCACGCTCGA
>JAUCQE010000370.1 GCA_030372865.1 Pyrinomonadaceae bacterium | reverse complement strand
GGGTAAAGCGTGACGCGGATGCCCTGTTCGCGCAATCCCGCCGCAAATCGCAGCGAATCGCCGAGCGTTTCCTCGCTCCAAACTGTCACCAAGACGTCGGCCGCCGTCGATTCGGCGATCTCGGGCGGAAACATCCCGCGTTCGTCCATCACGACCAAAATGCGTTCGAGTCCGAGCGAAAACCCGCACGCCGGTATCTGTTCCTTGCCGAACATCCCGATCAAACCGTCGTATCGCCCGCCGCCGCCGAGGCTTCCGGCAAGATCGGGAACGGTGATCTCCATTATCGCTCCGGTGTAGTAAGAAAGGCCTCGTGCGAGCGACGGATCAAGCTGCACCGGGCAATCGGCGGTGTAGGTCAGGATGTGGCCGACGTCGGTCAGGACCTCGTTGCTGACGATATTGATCAGATTGCTGACGATCGTGCGGTTGACGTCTTTCCCCTCATCGACGATCTTCTGCGTTTCTTCGAAGATGCCGAGCAGCATCTTTGCCGCCTCGTCTGAAATGCCGCGTTCGGCAAGCTCTTTTGCAACGCCCTCGGAGCCGATCTTGTCGAGCTTGTCGATCGCGACAAGCGCGTCGCCGTGTTTATCGGCGGGCACGCCGGCAGTGTCCAGGATGTCCGCTAAGATCTCGCGATGGTTCAGCCGGATCGTAAAATCGGCAAAACCGAGCCGACGAAGGATCGTTGAAACTGCGGAGATGAGTTCCGCCTCGACCGCGGTCGATCGCGATCCGATGGCGTCGACATCGCACTGGTAAAACTCGCGGAAACGCCCGCGTGCCGGACGATCGGCACGCCAGACCGGTTGGATCTGGTAACGCTTGAAGAACTTCGGCAGTTCGTTCCGATGATGTGCCACAACGCGTGCAAGCGGGACCGTCAGGTCATACCGCAACGCGAGGTCAGAGAGTCTATTGAGTCTGTCGAGTCGCGAATCACCGGACTCGCTAGACACACTAGTCTCGCCGGACTCAAAAGACTCTTCGAGCTTTTCGCCCCGCTTTAGGATCTTGAAGATCAGCTGATTTCCCTCTTCGCCATACTTGCCCATCAGCGTCTCGAGATTTTCAACTGCAGGCGTCTCAAGCGGCTCGAAGCCGTAGCTTTCGTAGACCTCCTTGATGATGCCGATCACGTATTCACGCTTGCGGACATCAGCCGGCAAAAAATCGCGCATTCCGCGGGCAGGGTTCGTTTTGCTCATAATCGATCAAATGTAATGCTTCTTCAGCTCGACGTAGTTCCGCCAGAACCGCGGCAGGTCGGCAAGCTCTTCGTCGGTCAGCGGCCTTTTTACTTTTCCCGGTGCTCCCATCACGAGCGACCCCGGGGGTATCTGTGTTCCCGGCGTGAGAAGCGAACCGGCGGCCACCAGAGAATTCGCCCCGACACGAACGCCGTCCATCACGATAGCACCGATGCCGATCAAACAGCCGGTCTCGATATAACAGCCGTGCAGCGTCACCCGATGGCCGACGGTTATCTCGTGCTCCAAGACGGTCGGATGTGTCTTTGAGCTCACGTGAATCACGGTCGCATCCTGAATATTCGTTCGCGCACCAATGCGGATATAATTCACGTCGCCGCGAACTATCGAGCCAAACCAAATGCTCGCGTCCTCGCCGACAACGACGTCGCCGATAACGATCGCGTCGTCGGTCACGTATGCCGTTTCGTGGATCTTCGGGTGAACGCCCTTGAAATCTCTGATCATCGCTTTACCGTCCCAGTTTTCTCCTCAGCGTCGAAACGACCTTCTCGACCTCGCCGATCTTCAGCAATTTCGCCATCACAAGAAAAACGACTCCGCCAAGCCCGATCGGTACGAACGCTTCAACGAGTCGGATGAGAAAACCCTTTTCCACGAACTGAACCGCGAGAAACTTGTAGCTGAAATAACTGACCGCGGACATTACTGCCGAAGCTATACCGATCTTTGCGAGCGCCTTGATCAACTCGCGTCCTTCGATCCGGCCGATCTTTCGACGCATCAGATAGGTCAGGACGAGAAAATTTATCAGGGCAACGGTCGAAGTTGCGAGTGCTGCCCCGATATGCCCGAAACCGTTCGGCCGTTCCGGCGTGACGCCCACATTCGAGAACAGCATCATCATCCCAAAGCTCATCGGCACATGAACCGCGATCGAGCCCAGGCTGACGTACATCGGGGTCTTCGCGTCATCGAGAGCATAGAAGGACGGCGACAGCACCTTGATCGCTGCATAGCCGGCGAGTCCGATCGAGTATGCCGCGAGTGCCCAGCCGGTCATGTTCGTGTCGAAGGCGTTGAACTCCCCACGTTGGTATATCAGCGCGATTATCGGATCGCTAAGAACAACAAGCCCGCACGCCGACGGTATCGTCATCAGAAAAACCAGCTTCAGTGCATCGGACAGGGTCGACCGAAATTTACCCAGATTGTCCTCCGACGCGAGTCGCGAAAGTGCCGGTATCGCCGCCGTCCCGATCGCAACGCCGAAAACACCTATCGGAAACTGCATCAACCTGAACGAATAGCTAAGCCATGAAAGCCCGCCCTCAATTCCCGACACGACGACCGTATCCACCAGGACCTTTATCTGGACAGCCGATGTGCCGATGATCGCCGGAGCCATCAGCCGCATCACCCGGCGGACCCCTTCGTCGCGAAAGCTCAAGCCCCAGCGAAACCGAAACCCGACCTTGTGAAGCGACGGCACCTGGATCAAGAACTGCGCGGCACCGCCGATCAGCGTACCGATCGACATACCGATGATCGCCCACTGTGCCGCGTCGCTCGGGATAAGGTTCTTATCGGTAGAGCGTTCCCATACTCCGCCGCTCAACCAAAAAGCGAAAGCCAGACCGAAAATGATCGATGCGATGTTGAATGCCGTCGATGCCGACGCCGGGATCCCGAAACGCCCTTTTGTATTTAGCACGCCCATCGCCAGAGCGGCGAGTGCGACGAGCAATATGAAAGGAAACATTATCTGCATCAGCGTCGTCGCCAATGCAGCCTTTTCCGGCGGATAGAAATGGTTCGGATCGCCGAGGTAATTATATGTAAGTGCCTTAACGAATAGCGGAGAAAGCAGGATACCGACGATAGTGATGGCACTTAACACTACCGCGAGCCCGTTGAACACAAGGCTGGCAAGCCTCCACGCTTCGGCTTCGTTTCGCTTGATCTGGTAATCGGTGAAGACCTTGACGAATGCCGCAGAAAGCGCACCTTCAGCGAAGAGGTCTCGGAGCAAATTCGGAATACGAAAACCGACGAGAAATGTGTCGTAAAGAAATCCGGCACCGAAATACCTCGCGAAGATCGTTTCACGAACAAGTCCGAGCACCCGAGAGAACATTACAGCTATCGAGACGATACCCGCGGATCTTGCAACGCTCTGCTGAGGTTTCGGGTCGGCGTCTACCGCTTCTTCGGCGATCACGGCGTCTGCAACGGCCTCGGCTGTCTCGGATTCGACTGGCTCTCGCTGTATCTCGTTCATCTGCGTTCGGACGGGGCTCAAAACCTAGAGTTTGCTACATTCGTCGCCTGCGAACAAGCGTAAACGAAAAAGGGAGCAAGTCTTTGCTCCCTTTTGAAAATTATGGTTCGAAGTTCTCGGCTAATCGCTGATCCGCGGCCGCGACGCGGGATAACTTATCCGCGTCTTTGCAAGCCTCGCGTCAAGGGACATCGGCGTGTATGCCAGCGGGACAGGCCCGCCCAATTGGCCCTGAATGATCGCGATGTAGTTGTTCTGGAAAGAACGGAACCGCGAAACATTTCCGCGTTGGTTGAAGATAACGAACAGGAACTTGCCGTTGCGTGTCGTCATTTCACCAGAGAGCGTGCTGACGCCTGAATCCGTGCGTCCAAGCGTTCCGGTCTTGCCGACGACGCTGCCGCGAGAATAATCGGTCGCGAATCGGCCCTCAAGCGTGCCGTCATCAAGCTGTCTCTTATACACATCTGACGCTGCCGACGAGTTCCGAACG
>JAUCQE010000369.1 GCA_030372865.1 Pyrinomonadaceae bacterium | reverse complement strand
GGTCGCCGACGAAGTAATCCTCGGTCGTTTCCTGCTTGCCGGCATACCAAATGCCAAAGGCCGTGATGCCGATGAGATAGCCGAAGATTATGATGAGGTCGAGTGTTTGCATTTATCGTTCGCCGGAAATACGTAAGATCTCTTCAACAAAAACCGGGTCGAGCCAGAAGCCGGCCTCGGTAACAAGCTCCCCGATAACGGGTTCGACCGCCGGAATCAGTCCTTTTTGTTTTGCTCGCAACAGAACGCCGATGATGCCGGTTACATTGAGCCCGCGCCGCAATGCCTCTTTACGTCCGATGGCTTCATCGATCAATACAGCGTCGGCAGAGATCTCCAGAGCGAGGGCAATTGCCTCGGCCTCGCCTTTATCGAGCGTTTCCGCGAGGCCGGTGAGGGACTCGCGGTCCTGGAGTTCGACCACTGTGATCCAGTCGTTATCGGCCAGAATCGATCGGTTCCTGTCGAGTGCGCTGATCTCTTCAGCGACGGCCCCGGGTAAAACGACATCGCCGAATAGCTCGCGAAGAAGACTGAGCCGTCCGATCTGATGTAGGTTCGAAATGGGAGACGTATCGCTGACGACGATCATTCGGCTGCCTTCGAATCGAGCTTTTCAAGCGTTTCCAGATCCTGCTGCAGATCTTCGGCCGAGTAGTGAATAAAAATATTCCGCTTCGCCAGTTCCTTTTGAAACGAGATCAGGTCGAGACCCGCGAGCTTTCGGGCTTTGCCCATCGAGAGCCTTTTCTCGGCGTACAGGTGGGCCGCGAGGTCGATCCGCATTTCGTCCTCAGACATGCCGGCACTGACAAGAAATTCTTTTGGGACTATCAAGTCCGAAGTAGGCATCATAACTGCATTTTAACCCATTTTCGGGTTTCGAAGCCTTTGTTTATCATCCGCACGGGCGATGCGTAATGCGATCGTTCATAAGGTCTTAGCGTCGGGCGTAATACATCGCAATGTTCTTTAGCCGTGCGGCGTTGTCGGGCTTTAGCCACGGAAATCTTTCGACCGCGAGCCGCGTGATGTCCGATTCGGTTATCTCGCCGGCGAGTTCGCGTTCGCCGAGGGAGTAGATGAAATACTCAGCTTCGCGGACGGTCTGTTCGATCTTTTCGAAATCGAGCCGGCCGGCATCAGGAAACCGGGCCGACAGCCTGTCTCCGATGGGCTTTCGAAAATTTTCGCCCCATTCGGTGGCGAGTTCGAATGCCGTGTTTAGCACAAGAGCCTCCTGTGTATCCATTTTAGACGCGCGAGAGACGTGTCAATTCCTCCAAGGCCTTATCCACAACGAACTCCGATTTCTTTAATGCATTCTCGGCAGTGTCGCGGTCGACGGACGCTTTGTGCATCACGAGGGCAACGCGGAGATCACCGCCGGCGGCTTCGATCAGTTGGGATGCGGCCTGTTCGCTCGTACCGGTTTCCGCCATGAGGATACGCAGGCTGCGGTCCTTTAGTTTTTCGTTCGAGGGCTTTACGTTCGTCATGCGGTTGCCGCGGACGTAGCCGAGGCGGATCATGGCGGCGGTCGAGATCATGTTCAGCACCAGCTTTTGTGCGGTGCCTGATTTCATGCGGGTCGAGCCGGTGATTGCCTCTGGGCCGACGACGGGAACGATGGCGATATCGACAGCTTTTTCGATCGCGGAATCGGGGCTGCAGACGATGCATGCAGTGAAGCAGCCCATCTCGCGTGCGCGTTGGACGGCTCCGCTGGTGTAGGGCGTCCGGCCCGATGCAGCGATGCCGACGACCGCGTCGCCGGGGCGGACGCCGCGCGACTCGAGGTCCTTGATGCCCGCCTCGCGATTGTCCTCGCTCGCTTCGCTTGCCTTGTAAAGGGCGTCCCAGCCGCCGGCAATGATGCCCTGGACAAGGTCGTACGAGACGCCGTATGTCGGCGGTATCTCTGAGGCATCGAGCACGCCGAGCCTACCGC
>JAUCQE010000368.1 GCA_030372865.1 Pyrinomonadaceae bacterium | reverse complement strand
CCGACATCCCGGGCGTGAAGAAAAACGGAACGGCCGCCAACAAGGCGTGTGTGCTTTCATTCACCATCGAGGGCGTTCACCCGCACGACATCGGGACGATACTCGACCAGGACGGCATCGCGGTACGTGCCGGCCACCACTGCGCACAGCCCGTGATGCAGTTCTTCGACGTCCCGGCAACCGCCCGTGCCTCGTTCGCGTTCTACAACACGCGCGAAGAGGTGGACAAACTCGCCGAGGCGGTGCAGAAGGTTATTGAGGTTTTTGCCTAAAGTGAATCTCAAATGAAGCGGCAGATCGTAATTCCAGTAGTTTATTTTCTGATCGTCTTCGTATGTTTGTTAATAGCTTTTGATTTCGACGGCCGGCTAAGAAGTTTCACGGCGCTGCTTGCCGCCGTCGTCCTGACCCTTCCGTGGAGCGTTGTTTCGGTTCTCTTTCTATGGGCACTGATTCACGGAGCCGGCTTAGAGTTCTTTACCATTGTGTATTCGTTATTCGCCGCCGTGAACGCGTACATTCTGTATAGAATCTCCCTTCCCGGTAAGATGTCGAAGATATTGAACGGAGAATTCGGCGGCGGTTCCGATGATCAGCGGGGCTAATGTGGTAAGGCACGAGGCAAAGCCCATAGACATCAGTAGACGTTATTGTATCGCATGAACAATTTGTTTTTCGCGATCTTGTTCATCGTGGTTGTTGGTAGCCACGATGTTGCACAGTTCTTTCTCAAAGATCCAGACAGCCGAAGGTTCTGGTTGAAATGGTGGCTGGCATTGGCAATAGCAGTCAGTGTGATTATTTGGTTGATCGTCCTGATTGCCGACAGATGATCGCGCAGGTTAGATCTAGTAACTAGCAGGTCATGAAAAAGGTAAATCTAGCAGAAAAGTTCTCCCTGATCTCCGAGCACTGGCGGCCGAAGGTCGTTGGGGAATTGAACGGGCAGGAGGTCAAGCTGGTTAAGTTCCGGGGCGAATTTCCGTGGCATCATCATGAGGCGGAAGACGAACTCTTCATGGCGGTAAAGGGAAGTTTTCGGATCGAGTTCCGAGACCGGACGGTCGAGCTTTCGCCGGGCGAATTCGTGATCGTGCCGCACGGCGTTGAGCACCGGCCGGTTGCTGACGAAGAGGTCGAGGTGCTGTTGTTCGAACCTGCGGGCGTCCGGAATACGGGCAATATCGTCGATGAGACATATACGTCGGGGCCGCCTGAAGCGATCTAGAGATGTGAGAATTGTCACAACATTTACGGCCTGAAACGCGGATAATTGCGTTATGAAAACTGACCTCCAGATCGCCCAGAGTGCAACGCTGCGTCCCGTCGTCGAGGTTGCCGAACAGCTCGGCCTTGGCCCGGACGATATCGACATTTACGGCAGCCCGTACATCGCAAAGGTCCGCCTCGACGTGCTCGACCGCCTGAAGGACCGCCCGAACGCCAAGTACATAGACATCTCCGCCATCACGCCGACGCCGCTCGGCGAGGGCAAATCGACGACGCTGATCGGGCTTGGCCAGGCGATGAAGCATCTCGGCAAAAAGTCCGTGGTCTCGCTGCGGCAGCCGTCGCAGGGGCCGACATTCGGCATCAAGGGCGGAGCGGCCGGCGGCGGCTACGCGCAGGTCGTGCCGATGGAGACCTTCAACCTGAACCTGACCGGCGACATTCATGCAGTA
>JAUCQE010000367.1 GCA_030372865.1 Pyrinomonadaceae bacterium | reverse complement strand
TCTCTGCCCTCAACGGCTTTTTCGGCAAGATCTTCTCAGCCGAACGCCACATCTTAAAGAACTTCGACTTCCCCTTCGGCGTGTCGATCGTCATCGTCGCGAAAAAGAATGACTGAAGATTTCTACTGCGACGAGGTCTTTTCCGGAAAGACGCCGGTCGAAAAGGTGCTGGAGACCGAGAGCGTCTTGGCCTATCACCACACGCGGCCGTTCTGGCCGGTGCACATCGTCGTGGTGCCAAAGCAGCACGTGCCCTCGCTGCTTGAGGTGAGCGACGAGCTACTGACCGAGATTTTCGGCGTGATCAAACAGGTTGCCGCAGAGGTTAAGGACGAACACGGTGCCGCCCGCGTCCTGACCAATCTCGGAGAGTATCAAGATTCAAAACACCTTCATTTCCATGTACTTTCCGGCGAGCAAATGCGTTAGCTCGCCCGCCCGCTTAGCCTGAAAGTTTACGTACTTTTCCGGATAGTTTGGCTACTTCCCGTGATAATTTCCCGACTTCTCACGATTATTTCTCTACTTCACGCAGTAATTTCTCTACTTCTCGCAATCATATCTCTACTTTTCCCAATAATTTCAGTACCTGCCGCGTTCGTCGAAAAATACGGCCCGTCAAAAATGGCTTTTCGCCTCGAAGACCTTGCCGTTCGGATAGTCCGCGTTTGTCACCGTATACGTAAACCCTTTCTGCACCGCAAAAGCCCCTATCTCGCCGCGGCGTGAGATCGCGACGAAACCGACCTGAAATTCCTTCGCTTTCGCCGGG
This sequence comes from Pyrinomonadaceae bacterium, assembly GCA_030372865.1. Classification (GTDB taxonomy): domain Bacteria; phylum Acidobacteriota; class Blastocatellia; order Pyrinomonadales; family Pyrinomonadaceae; genus OLB17. The sequence goes on along the minus strand of JAUCQE010000367.1, from coordinate 713 downwards.
TCTCGTTTCACGACGCGCCGGATCGCCTCGCGGCAGGCCTGTTCGGGCGTCCGGCCGAAACGCATCTGCTCGATCACGGTGTGCGTGCCGCAGATGCGGATAACCTCTTCTCCGACACCCGAGCTCGTTGCCGCCCCGACCTCATTATCGACAAAAAGCCCCGCTCCGATGATCGGCGAATCGCCCACCCTTCCGTGCATCTTGAAGGCCATCCCGCTGGTCGTTACCATCCCGGCGAGCTTTCCGCCGGCGTCCACGGCTATCGTTCCCATCGTGTCGTGATTGACGGTACCGTCGCCGAAATAATACGGGGCCGACTGCGACATCGGCCCGCGATTCGGCATGTTCTCGATGTTAATAACCGGCTTGTATTTCGATTCCTCGAGCCACTTCTTCCACGCCTTTTCGGCATCGGGCGAAAGCTCTCCCGACTCGAGCGGAAAGCCGTGTTCCAACGCAAACTGCTTCGCTCCCTCGCCCGAAAGCAGGACATGCGGGGTCGTTTCCATCACCTTCCGGGCCACCGAGACCGGATGCTTTATACGTTCGAGGAAAGACACTGCGCCGACGCCGCCGTCGCCGTCCATTATCGACGCATCGAGCGTCACCTTCCCGTCGCGGTCGGGAAATGCCTCAAGCCCGACGCAGCAGCTCGGCTCGCCCTCGCTCGCCCGCCCCGCCGCCTCGACCGCATCGATCGCCTTCCCGCCCTT
>JAUCQE010000366.1 GCA_030372865.1 Pyrinomonadaceae bacterium | reverse complement strand
GGATTAGATTAACTCACCGCCCACGAGGAGACGAATATGACCCAGGCATCTGCTATTGCAAGCGACAGGGACGCTATCGCCCGCGCTCTCGAAACCTATATCAGCGGAGGCGTTTCCGGCAAAAGCTCGGACATGCAGCCCGCTTTCCATTCGACCGCGACCATCCACGGCTATCTCGGCCCCGATCTGATCGCCGGGCCTATCCAGGGCCTCTTCGATTGGATCGACGGCAACGGCCCGTCGCCGGACCTGACCTGCGACATCGCGAATATCGACGTCTTCGAGACCGTCGCGACCGCACGCGTCGAATGTCACAACTGGAGCGGCCATCGGTTCACTGATATGTTCACGCTGCTCAAAACCGACGGCGAATGGAAGATAGTCAGCAAGGTCTTCTACCTGCATCCGGAACATTAGGGCCATGACCGAGGCCGTTGGAGGACAACAAGATGAATGTCGGAACTAAAGTTCTTTTATTGGTGGTCGCAGTCGCGGGCTTTTCCGTCACCTGTTTCGGCCAGGCAGCGGTTCCCATCGAGAAGGAACCGATGCACCGGCTTAAGTTCGAGAACCAGTTGGTCCGAGTGTTCGACGTACTTATCCCGGCGGGAAAGGAATCGCTGGCACACACGCACTTTCTCGACGGCGTCGGCGTCCGGGTCAGCAACGCCGAGATGTCGGAGGAATTTGCGGACGGAACGGTAGAGAAATTTACTGCCAAATGGGGTGAAGCCAGTTTCGGTTCCGGGCCCGCCTTTTCCCACAAAGTGATCAACACAGGGAAAGGCGATTTCCGGAACATCTACATCGAGCTGAAACCTCGCAAGCCTGACGCGGGCGAACTGCTCCCGTTGTCGGAACGCGATTCGGTGCTGATCAGCAACGAACGCGTCCGCGTCGTTCGCCGCATCCTCAAACCCGGCGAATCCACCGGCGTCCACAAACATCCGCTCAACGGCCTTGGCATCGTCATCTACGATGCCAGGATCGAGATCTCCACGCCCGGTTCGGCCGCCAGCATCGTGGATGCAAAGGCAGGCGACGTCGCATGGCAAACAGCCGGAATGAGCCATTCGATCAAGAACGTCGGCACGACGGATTTTGTCGCGATCGAGATCGAGATACGGTAAATACGAAAACATCGTTGGAAATGCCCCCGGGAACTCGTGTTCTTTGCGGGGCTTTTTCTTTTTTGCAATTTGTACAAAAGCCGCATTGCGCGGTCGGAACTGTATTATCATTTAACTATTCCTGCATATCTTCGTGCCCCCGCGAGGTGGATGATGAACGATGCCGATAGTGCCGAACGCGTGAAAGGCCGAGCGAAGCTTGCGGAAAGCGTGGTCCGCGATCTGTTGGAGATACGGGCTGAGATCGTTTCCGAAACGGCACGCTCAAACAAACTGCTCGACGGCGTCCACCATAACTTCCGCGAAAGTGCCCGCAACCTTCTTCACTATCTCGCTCTTAGACGCCGCGACGTCAGGCCGCTCCAGCTAAGGCTCGCCGGGCTCGGCCTTTCGTCGCTCGGCCGCACGGAGTCGCACGTTCTCGCGAACATCGACGCCGTGCTCGTCGCGGCACACAGGCTTGCGGGCCGCGAGTGGGAACCTCCCCCGACCAGCAGCCTGGCGGTCGATCATGCACGCGGCCGGGCACTTCTCGCGGAACACACCGAAAGCCTGCTCGGGCCCGCATCACGCGGCCGTTCGGTCCGCATAATGGTCACCATACCAAGCGAAGCGGCGGACGATCCGGCTTTGATCCGCGAACTGCTCGATCAGGGAATGAACTGCATGCGTGTAAATTGCGCGCACGACGGCCCCGAGGAATGGACGCGAATGATCGCCCACCTCCGGCGTGCAGAGGAAGACCTGGGAACGCCCTGCCGCGTCGTAATGGACCTCGCCGGGCCAAAACTGAGGACCGGGCCGCTTGCCGAAGGTGCACGGGTGATACGCGTCCGGCCGAAACGAGATGTTTACGGCAGGGTCAAGCTGCCGGCACGCGTCTGGCTGACCGCTGAGGAATCGCAGAAAGCGCCGCCGACGTTTGCTGATGCAGTGCTGCCCGTACCCGAGGCTTGGCTGAACCATTTGCGAAGCGGCGGCACGATCTCGCTAACCGACGCGAGAAACGCAAAGCGTACGCTAAACGTCGTTGACCGCACCGACGACGGCTGCTGGGCTGAGGCACACGACACCGCCTACATCAGTTCCGGGACTATCCTTCGATACATCGGCGGTACCGGGGACGCTCCGCAGAAGGAGGCACAGGTCGGCGAACTTCCGGCAAAACCGGCTTTCCTTCTCATCCGCAAGGACGACTATCTCATCATCACGCGCGACCTGGAACCCGGCCGCGATGCCACCTTCGACAGTGCCGGCCGCGTGCTCACACCGGCCGCTATCGGCTGCACGATCCCCGAGGTCTTCGACGAGGTCCGTGCCGGCGAGGCGATCTGGTTCGACGACGGAAAGATCGGCGGCATTGTTGAACGCATCACCCACGAACGCGTCATCGTCCGGATAACGCAGGCGGCACCCGAAGGCTCAAAGCTGCGTTCCGATAAGGGCATCAACCTGCCGGAAAGCGCCCTCGCACTCAGCGCATTGACCGCGAAGGACATCGAAGACCTCCAGTTCGTTTGCCGCAACGCCGATGTCGTCGAGCTTTCATTTGCGAACTCGGCAAAGGATATCGAGATGCTGCAGGAAAATATCGAGGAAATGTGTTCCGGCACGCCGGCCGTCGTTCTTAAGATCGAGACACGCCGCGGCTTCGAGAACCTTCCCGATATGCTTCTCGCCGCGATGCAGATGCCGCGGTGCGGTGTAATGATCGCCCGCGGTGACCTCGCGGTCGAGTGCGGCTTCGAACGCCTTGCCGAGGTCCAGGAAGAGATCTTGTGGATATGCGAGGCGGCTCACGTCCCGGTCATCTGGGCGACGCAGGTGCTGGAAACTCTAGCTAAGAAAGGAATGCCGTCGCGTGCCGAGGTGACCGACGCCGCGATGGGCGACCGGGCCGAATGCGTCATGCTTAACAAAGGGCCGCACGTCGTGGATGCGGTCCGCTCGCTCGATGACATCCTTCGCAGGATGCAGGCCCACCAAAGAAAAAAACAGGCAATGATGCGGGAATTGCACCTTGCCCATTCCGTAGACTCAAAATAGAACGCAGCCCGCCTATGCAGCTGCGTTCTTTCCGGTTTCGGCCGAAAGTTTATGCGTCCACGCGACAAGCGCTTCTAACGCCTGGCCGATGATCTTGCGCGTCGCTTCGTCCGTCAGGTTGCCCTCGGCATCGAACTTTTCGTGGGCTACACCGATCATTACCTCGGGTTTGTTGATCGCGTGCATATTAAGGAAGACCATCATCTTGCGAAGGTCGTACTGAGCACGCGCGGTCGCGATGTTGCCGGTTGAGGCTCCTATGATCAAAGCCGGCTTGCCGTCCCATGCGCTGTGGCCGTACGGCCTCGACGCGACGTCGATCGCGTTCTTCAAAACGCCCGGTATCGAATAGTTGTACTCCGGTGTCGAGAAAATGATCGCGTCCGCCTCTCGGATCTTCTGCTTGAACTCGACGACCACCTCGCTCGGGTTCTGTTCGTCGTCCTGATTGAATAGCGGCAGCCGGCCGATATCGAACGTCTCGATCTCCACACCCTCGGGAGCAAGCTCCGCCGCCGCACGCAACGCCGATGCATTGTATGAACCCTTTCTCAAGCTGCCCGCAATACCAAGAATCTTTAAAGTTTTGCTCATTGATCTTTTCTCCTTGCTCGTTCTGATGAGTGGCGGGCTCGACGCCCGCCACATATCATCACCTACCCCTTGCTCGTTCTTTATTAAAAACTTCCCTTTGCTCGTTGAAGAAAACCCGGGCTATATTGCGTCGGCCGCGGGCTGGGGACTGCTGGCAACACTCACACGCCGTGAAAGCAGGCCATCCAGGCTGTAGGCACCCGCACCGGCCGCCGAAAGGAACAGGAACACAAAGCTGTACAGCACGGCCAGCTCGCCCTTATTAACGATAGGCAGAAAGCCCTGCGGCGCATGTACCATGAAATACGCTACGGCCATCATTCCCGAGAGAATAAATGCGGTGATCCGCGTAAACAGGCCAACCATGATCAGCAGCCCGCCGATCAGTTCAAGTGCACCCGCAAATCCCATGAACGAGAACAGGTCGGCCGCACCGTTCGGGCTCGCCGGAATGTTCAGCACCTTCTGCGACCCGTGGGCCGTGAATAGAAAGCCGATAATGATCCTCATAATCCCGTGGACACGAGGCGTCGCCGCTGCGGTGAGTGTGTCGAAGTTTGCCATTGTGATGTTTCCTCCGTGTTAAATCCTGTTACTTTGTCTCCGCTTTCACGGCCTCGATCTCAAGGTCTATCCTGACCTCGTTCCCGATATCAAAACCGCCGATCGGGAGTGCGTTCCCGTAGGTGATACCGAATTCGCGTCGGTCGATGGTTGTGGATGCAGACACGCCGAAACGCGTTCCGCCCCAAGGGTCTTTCACCGCACCCGCGACCGTGAACGGCAGCGACACCGTCTTCGTTACGCCCTTGATCGTAAGACTGCCGGTCACGATGTAACCCTTGCCTTTCTTCTCGACCTTCGTGCTCTTGAAGCTCATCGTCGGGAACTTCTCCGCGTCAAAGAAATCCGCCGTCCTAAGATGTGCGTCACGCTGGGCGATGCCCGTATCGACACTCTCGATCTTGGCCGAAAATTCGACCGCCGACCGCGTGATGTCCTTGTCGTCAAAGTTGATCGTGCCCGTAAACTCCTTGAACCGGCCCTTTACCATCGCGATATCAAGATGCCGCACGCTAAAGCCGATGACCGTATGCGCCGGATCGAGGCTGTAAGCACCGGCCGGTATCGGCAGATATTTCACCGCTGCGGGTTTGTCATCCGCTGCGGCCGAAGCCGTGAAACGGTCGCCGAAAAGGAATGCCGCGATCGCGAGAAGTGCTATCGTCCAGATCGAAGCGATCACCGCAGTTCTAAGTGTCTTTGTGTTCAGATGGTCCATTGTAATTCCCCTTTTGTTGTTGTTGTTATGACAGTGCTTGTTATAACAAGTATTTGTGTAAAAAATTTTGTGCTTAGGCGTTCCTTGCCTTTTTAAGAAGCCGGCCCAGTGTTTCAAGTTCTTTCTGCGACATATGCCCGAGCAGTTCCCTGTTCGATTCATTAACCGGCTCATCGAGCTCGGCAAGCACCTCAAGGCCCTTCTTCGATATATACGCCATCACCACCCGCCGGTCGTCCGTTTGCCGTTCTCGCGTGATCAGCCCTTGTTTCTCGAGCCGGTCGAGCATTCTCGTGATATCGGAATCGCGGTTGATCATCCGCTCGCCGATCTCTTTGCAGGAACGGCCATCCTTACCTGCCCCGCGAAGTATGCGCAGAACATTGTATTGCGGGTGCGTCAGGTCCTTTGCCTTGAAAAGCTCCGCGGCCTTCGCCTTTAGCTGCTCGGCAGTGACCATCACAGAAAGCAGAACGGCCTCCTCAGCACTGCTGAATGGCTTGGTCTGCATCAATTCTTTCTCCGGTCCGTGTATCATTGGTGTAACAATACTTGTTATCACGACTATTGTCAAGCACAAATTTCGTGAAATGTGAAAATATTTTGCGTCGGTTGGAATTCAGCCTACCCGGACGGCGGTCATAGAGATTGACCCGCCGTCGAAACCGCCGACCGGAAATGAGATCTCGTCCCCTTTATCGGCCATCCCTACGATATATAACAACGGCAGATAGTGGTCCGGTGTAGGTACCGAAAGCAGTGCGTCGCGGCCGAGGGTCTCGTAACTGACGACCGGTGCGTGATCGCCGCCGGCGATAAGGTTCCGCACCGTTTCGTCGAAACGGATCGCCCAGTCGAAGGGTTCTACATCGTGTTTGCCCCACGCATAGGTGTGAAGATTGTGGACGATATTGCCGCTTCCGATGACAAGCACGCCCTCGTCGCGGAGAGGTGCCAGCCGTTTCCCAAGCTCATAATGAAACTCGGGCGGCTCGGTCTCATTGATAGAAAGCTGGACGACCGGCACGTCCGCCTCCGGAAAAACATGGACAAGAACGGACCATGTGCCGTGATCCAGTCCCCATTGCCCTTCGTCCGGGTGAACGCCTTCGCCGAGGAGCTCTCTCACACGCCCGGCAAGTTCCGGCGAGCCCGGTGCCGGATACTGAACTTCGAAAAGCTCGCGGGGAAAGCCGCCGAAATCATGTATCGTGCGGGGCGTTTCCATCGCGGTAACCGCGACGGCCGGAATGTACCAATGTGCGGAAACGCAGAGTATCGCCTTGGGCCTCGGCACCGAACGCCCTATCTCCGACCACGCCTCGGTGTAAGAGTTTTGCCCGATGGCATTCATTGGATTTCCGTGGCCGAAGAATATGGCCGGCATTCTCTGTTCCATACGTCAACTCTTTTTCTCCGGCCAACGCCAGGGCGGCCGCTCCAAATAGGCGAGTCCCTGCACTTCGGTGCTGCCGAGGTCCTTCTGCAACTGTATCAGCTCGCACAAGCGGTGTTTTTTGAGTGCGGCGATCAGCTTGGGCGAATGCGTCACGACCCACACCTGTGAGTTCTCCGCCGCCGATGCGATCAGCCCCGCAAGTGCCGGCAGGACGTCCGGATGCAGGCTGGTTTCCGGTTCATTCAAGACCATCAGCGACGGCGGCCTCGGCGTCAGCAGTGCCGCGGCGAGCAGGAGGAATCGAAGCGTCCCGTCGGAAAGCTCCGCAGCCGTCAGCGGCCGCAGCAGCCCATGCTGGTGAAACTCCACCGCAAACCGCCCGCCCTCGCTCACGGCGATCTCGACCCTCGCACCGGGAAACGCTTCCGCGATCGTGGCATCGAGCCGCTCCGTGTCGCCGATCTCGCGTATCGTCTGCAACGCCGCCGCGAGGTCGCTGCCGTCGTGGCGGGGCACCGGCGTCCGCGTTCCGATCTGCGGCTGGCGGGCAGGCGCGTCGCGGTCGGTGCGGAAATGGTCATAGAATCGCCATCCGCGGATCCGCTCGCGAAGCCAGAATACCTCCGGCATCGTCTTAATGTCCGCGAGAACGTCAAAGATGCTGCTGAATGGAGCGATGTCCTGCAGCGCCACCTCACGCTCGCTGCCGACGCGGGCGGTCACCACCGAGTGGCTGCGTTCGATCATCAGCGTCGAAGGCCGAAGCTGCGGCCCGGCCCAGATCGCCTCATGCTTTATCTCAGGGTCGAGCTTGAACTGCGACCGCGACGGCTCCGGCAAGCCAAGCGAGACCGCGTAGCTGAAATCGTCCGCGGCGAAACCGAGCTTCAGTCTTAGAACGTCATTTCTAACCGTGCCCTCGACCGCGACCTCGCGTTTTCGCATTCGCGATGAGATCTCTGCCGGCCCGGCCCAGACTGTCGAATGAAGCCCGCCCTCGCGTGCAAGCGCCGACACGACGCTCTCGTTCGCCGTTTCCGACAGAAGCCGCAACGCCCTGTAAAGATTAGACTTGCCGCTCCCGTTCGGCCCCGTTATCACGTTCAGCCGGCCGAGCGGGACGACCATGTCGAGGATCGAGCGGTAATTTGCGATGGCCAGCGTATTTATCATCGCCGTCTTAAAACTGCTGTAGGAACTGCCCGATCGTCACCGCCTCCGGCACCGCAGCCTGCATCACGAGCCCGGCAAAGAAGAAGAGCAACATTATTATCAACGCCGGGATGCCCGTTTTCCGCAGTGCCGTCCGCAGCCAATGCTGGCGCTCAATGTTCTTGACCGGTTTGTAGAGGCTGCCCACGACGGCCGCGTCGATCACTAACTCGGCAAGCAGAACCGGTGCGATCCAGATCACGTAGATCAGCGCGCTGAAAACGAGCGCAAGGATCACAACTACAAGTATCAGGGCGACGCCCTCGTCAAGGTCAACATCGATGTCCGGCAGGCCACCGCCTCCCGACGACGCCGACGAAAACGACGACGACGAACCCGAACTGAACGCGACCGGTGCGATCGAAGGCGTGTCGCCGTCCGACCACGCACCACCCGCACCGCCGCCCGCAAAATCACCGCCGCCGCCGAATGAGAAGTTATCTGCGGCCGACGATATCGAACCGGGCAGATCGATGTCGCCCGCTACGGCGATAAGGTCGCCGTCCACGCGGATATTGCCGACATCGCCGATGCTCTCTTCGCTCTGCCACCAAAGCCACACGCGTAGCAGCAAAAGAAAGATGAGGTAGGCGGTAAACACGGCGACCGGATAACGCAGGGACATTTCCGTCACCCCGAGCCGCAGCATTATCGCCGAACACGCAAACCCGGCGAATGCAGTTATCAAAAGGATGACCGATATCTGCACACGCGGCATCGACAGGCGGGACTGGATCGTCTCGATCACCGTAGCACGCGTTTCGGGCCGGGGCGGCGTTCTTATTTTCTTCTTTGTTCGCGGAGTCTTTCCCATAGCTGCGGCAAGAGAGTCGCTGTTTTAAGTAACGAACCTGTGGCGAATTTTGTGGCGAAGCCGCGGAATGTCTCGATCGCCGTCGGCGTGTACGGCATCCACCAGGCGTCGGGCAGGAACGCGATGCGGTTCGTGTGGATGTGCTGCGGCTGGACGAGTTCCATCAGCCCTTCGATGCCGTGAGTGCGGCCGCGGCCGGAGTTCTTGAAACCGCCCCACGGCGTCTGCCCGATGCCGTGCGTATATAGATGTTCGTTGATGCAGACGGTGCCGGCCTCTATCTGCTGGGCGACACGGCGGCCGCGCGCGATATCGCTTGCCCAGACCTGTCTCTTATACACATCTGACGCTGCCGACGAGTTCCGAACGGTGTAGATCT
>JAUCQE010000365.1 GCA_030372865.1 Pyrinomonadaceae bacterium | reverse complement strand
CTACAAGGCCACCGGCAAGATCTGCGCGCACGACCTGCCGCCGGGATTGCAGCAATGCGACCGCCTGCTGAAGCCGATCTTTACGACTTCAAACAAGGCCATCGAGGGCCACGATGACAACATCTCGCAGGTCGAGTTCATGAAGATCGTCGGCCACGACGTCGCCGTCGAGCTCAAGACCGTCTCGAAACAGCTCTACACCGAAGCGGCGGAATACGCCCTCACCTGCGGCATCATCATCGCCGATACAAAGTTCGAATTCGGCGTCGCCCGCGACGGCACGATCATGCTCGTCGACGAAGCGCTGACGCCCGATTCCTCGCGTTTTTGGGACGCCGAGCGTTACGAACCCGGCCATCCGCAGCCGTCATTTGACAAACAGTTCGTTCGGGAATATCTTGAAACGCTCGACTGGGATAAAACGCCTCCCGCACCGCCGCTGCCTCCCGAAGTTGCCGCGGCGACCACTGCCCGCTATCTCCAGGCGTACAAACTTTTGACCGGAAAGGAACTTGAAGTCGATTAGAAGTTTCGTTCGGAACGTGACCCTATGCGCGAACGAATGGCATCGCTTATCGAAGAAATGCTCGACGGCCGGATAATGCTGTCCGAGGCGATCTCCGAATTCGAAAAGATCTACATCGAAAAGGCGTTGGAACGAAACTCCAACCACCTTTCGAACACCGCCGAATCGCTCGGCATCCACCGCAACACGCTCTCTAAACGCGTCTCCGAATACGAAGCCGCCCGCAAAAAACAAAAACGCACCGCCGCCCGCGCTGCGCGTTAGTAAATCTGGTAAATCGTGAATCGTAAATCGTAAATAGCTAAGCCGCACTGGAAACTCGTTACTGAAAACTGGCAACTGGTTTCATATCCCTCTGCGGTTCTCTGCGTCTTCCCTCAGCGGCTCTCTGCGTTAAATCTCTTCTCTCCGGTTTTGGTCTAAACACTCGTCACTCACGTCCTGATACCGCCCTTGCTTACGCGCGGGCTTTTGCATTCTTATCTCTCAACTCTCACTTCTCATTTCTCACTTCTAAGATCTCCACCTCGTCCCCGACCCGTATCTTTCCGCCGGGCGTTTCAGCAATGAGGTTCTGCCCAAAGAGGACGCTGCCGTTGACGGTGCGATATGTGGCGAGCGTACGCAGAGGCTCTTTCCCGTCCTTGTGTCCGTTCGATTGGTCGACGGTCGTCATCACGCATCGGCCGCATGGCTTGACGAGATGAAACACCGTCTCGCCGATCCGGATGCGGGACCAGGTGTCCTCGGCGTACGGCTCGCTTCCCTTCACGACCAGGTTCGGCCGAAAGCGGTTCATCGGCACGGGAGCGGCCAACCGACCGTTCAGGTCCTCGAGCGACCCCTCGCCTATCAGCAAAAATGGATAGCCGTCCGCAAAACTGACCGTATCTTCCTTCGGCCGCAGCTGTCTCTTATACACATCTCCGAGCCCACGAG
>JAUCQE010000364.1 GCA_030372865.1 Pyrinomonadaceae bacterium | reverse complement strand
CGAGATACACAGCGCTGTCTCGTGGGCTCGGAGATGTGTATAAGAGACAGCCGCAAACGAGCGGCGAGTTCTGGACGCCAATTTTTCCGTCGAATAACGGATCAAGTCTCGACCGCATGCATCCGGACGCCCATCATCCGGCCTCTGTGGTCTGATCCGACAACATAGATATCGATACTGACGTTCCCGACCCGGAAAACTCGCAGTTCCTTCAGTTCCTCCTCCATAACGGCCTCCAGCCGCGCAAATCCGGCAGCATTTGCCCGGTCGGGTTCCGTGTGCCAATCGCGCTGTCGCGTTAACCTCTCAAAGAACTCATTTGGATCTGCCTGTTCGATTCGCAAGTCTTTGTCGAACTTGAATGATGATCGGAACGCCGCCTCGCTGACGCTGTCCGCGCGGCCGCCGCTGACAGCCTCGACCTCCGAATCGGTCTCGCTTATATAGACCAGACCGAGGCAGGCTTTCGCGATGCGTTCAATAACGGCTTTTCCTTTTTTCCCGGACATAAAAAAAACTTTAAATTCTTACTCAAAACTGAGGTGAAATTGTTATCAGATCGTAACCGGAAACGTCCCGAAATGTCACTGAAAAAAGGCCTTAGACCGCTTTTTATGCGGCCCGGATATTCTGTGGATTTTTGTTTGCAATGCCCTATTTCGTATGTTAATCTGTCAGCCGTTTTGAGATAAATCGCCCTCGTAAACTGTTGAAAATAAATAACTTAAGGTGATACTTTAGGTTTTAAGCACCTTTCCACAACATTGTGGAAATCTTTGTGGAAATTCGTTTTCACTAGTGTGTTGCACGCCTAAAGAACCTTTGGAAAAATAACAGCTTAGGAGTTTCTCAGAAAGCATAGCCACCCGATAAACTTTTGCTTTCAGTTCTTTTTATCTTAAGCACTATTTTTCCTTACACAAGCAATAAAACTGGAGATCTCTCGTGGACGCCCTTTTAGTGAAAACTGACGTTTGGAATAAGATCCTGGAAGACGTCGGAAAACACCTCAACGAACATATTTTCGATTCGTGGTTCCGCCCGATACGCTTTGACGGCATAGACGATAATTCCCGAACGCTTCACCTGCGTGCCGGCCAGTTCACAAAAGACTGGGTCGCACAATACTACACCGGGTTGATCATGCAGTGCCTTGATTCGCAGGGCCGAAGCGGATATGAGATCAAATGGACCATAGACGACGGAGACGGTTCAGCTACGATCTTTGATGATGGCGACGCATTTGCCGAAGACGAAGATGACGCACCGGTCCTTAGGTTCGAACAAACCAAGTCAACTGTTCCGGCGATCGTCACCGGGACAACGAATTTCGTCGACATCGAACCTGTCGAGAATTCACTCAACCCGAAATACACGTTCGAGAAATTTGTCGTCGGCAGCAGTAATCAGTTTGCTCACGCTGCCGCGGTCGGTGCAGCTGAAACCCCAGGTAAGACCTATAACCCGCTGTTCATCTACGGCGGCACGGGCCTCGGCAAGACTCACCTGATGCACGCCATCGGCCACCAGATCAAGCGAAACAACCGGCACATGCGTGTTGCCTATATCACCAGCGAAAAGTTCATGAACGAACTTATCAACGCTATCCGGTACGACAAGACGCACAGCTTCCGCGAGAAGTACCGTTCCATTGACGTGCTGCTGATGGACGACGTCCAGTTCTTTGCCGGCAAGGAACGGACTCAGGAGGAGTTTTTCCACACCTTCAACACGCTGCACAACAACCAGAAGCAGATCGTCATCTCAAGCGATTGCCCGCCGCGGGAGATCCCGACGCTCGAAGAAAGGCTGCACTCCCGTTTCGAATGGGGCCTGATCGCCGACATCGAACCGCCGGACCTCGAGACCAAAGTCGCTATTCTGAAGAGGAAAGCCGACCTTGACGGTATAGATCTCGACGACGACATCGCTATCTTCATCGCCTCTAAGGTCAAGAGCAACATCCGCGAGCTTGAAGGCTCCCTCACGCGTCTGCTTGCGATCTCATCGCTCCGCGGCGTGCCGATCTCGAAGATGCTTGTTCAGGAAGCCCTGAAGAACATCATCGATGATCGTACCGAAGGATTGACGATGGAACGCATCTCGCGGTTCGTTGCGTCGCATTACAAACTTACCGTCGATGAGATGAAATCAAAGAGCAACAGCAGGGCGATCGCCTTCCCGCGGCAGATAGCGATGTACTTGTGCAAACGGCTCACAAAACACAGCTATCCGGAGATCGGCCGCGAGTTCGGCGGCAAGCACCATACGACCGTAATGCACTCGTTTGAGAAGATCGAACAGATGGTCAAGGACGACAGAGTTTTCCACAATACGGTCAGTGAGCTGATAGACAGTATTTGTCGATAGAACAAGGCAATATGGAAAAAACACAGCAAAAAGAAATCCACATGCAGTTTCGCGATTTTATGTCTGTAAGTCTCTTATTTGCTGCACTTAAAGAGAAAAATCCACATTTCCTAAATGTTACGTCGCCGGCGGTTGTGGAGGAAGGTGGAAAAGAAAGGCAGGAAACGGTTTTCCGCATTTTACGCGAATTATCCACAAGTTTTCCACACACGGCTGTGGAGCGAAAAAGCCAGTAAACACGGCTGTTCGGGGCCGATATTCACAAATACACAGGCCCTATTAGTGGTACTAGAGTTTTATCCTGGTATTTTAGTTCTTGGATAAAAGTAGTAAGCCCGAAGAAAAGTAATACGGCGTTTTAGTTTTCGATAAAGAAGTAATTCCTTTCAGGAGCAATACATCATGGAATTCACCATCAAGCAGAGCGTTCTCAAAGAAGAACTTGGCTACATTCAGGGCGTTGTCGAACGCAAGAGCACGATACCGGTGCTCTCGAATATTTTGATCGAATCGCTTGGCGAGGGGTCGATCCGCATCGTCGGCACCGACCTCGACGTGACCATCCGGTGCGATGCTGAAGCCGAGATCAAAAAGGCGGGCTCGATGTGTATCCAGGCCCGCAAGCTTTTTGACATTGTCCGCACGCTCAATGGCGGCGATGTCCATTTCAAGAAAGAAGAGAACGAATGGGTGCAGATGAAAGCAGGCCGTGCGAGCTTCCGCCTCGCCGGCGTCAACCGTGAGCAGTATCCGGAGATACCGATCTTTAAATCGGCACCGATGAAACTCTCGGCTGAGGTATTCAATCACTTCATTCAGCGTACCGCGTTCGCGATCACACAGGAGCAGAGCCGCTTTACGCTTTCGGGTGCTAAGTTCATGATCGGCGACGGCATCGCGAGAATGGTGACCACCGACGGCCATCGCCTTGCGTACATCGAGCGTGCCGTTGAAGCACCTGCGGATACAAAGATCGATTCGCTGATTCCTAAAAAGGCGTTGCTTGAACTCGTGAAGATATCTCGCGATTCGGCCGGCGACATCCAGTTCGGCGAAGATCAGAACCACATCTATTTCGAGACCGACGGCCGGCTCCTGATAACGAGAAAGCTATCGGGCAATTTCCCGAACTACGAAATGGTGATGCCGAAGGACAACGACAAGAAGGTCGTGTTTGACCTGGCCGAAATGCGATCCGCGGTCCGCCGCATCGCCCTTATGGCCGACGAGCGTAACCGTTCGATCCGCATGACCGTCCGCGAAGGCGAGGTCGAGGTCATCGCCCAATCAAGCGAAGAGGGCGAGGGCTCCGAGGTTGTGCCGGCGGAATACATCGGTGAGGAAGTAACGCTTGGCTTCAACCATCAGTACCTGCAGGAATTCCTGAGCAACGTCGGCAGCACGGAGTCGACCGCTTCTGCCCAGGAAACCGAGGATGCTGAATCCGATGGCTCGAACGCTGCCGCCGCACGAGCAAAAGAGACCACATCCCCGACCAGGATCTCCTTCGAATTCAAGGACTCGAACGCCGCAACGCAAATGCGCATCGCTGGCGACTCCGCCTACGACTATAAATACATCGTGATGCCCCTGAGAATATGAACTGAGAAGGCTGGTTATTTTGGAGAACGTCTCAGAGAGGTACAGGAAATGCAGAAAAAGAAAACGGGCCCGTGTCGGCCCGTTCTCTTTTTAGACTTTCAGTGTTAGCGCGACGCCAAGTTTAGTCTATGCCGCTGCGCTTCGCCCTTTCCCAAAGAATGAAAGCATAGCATCATTCACTTCCTCACCGTGCGTCCAGCAAAGGCCATGCGGTGCTCCTTCGATCCTTACGTATTCCGCACCTTCGACCAGTTTAGCGAGCGGGTCGCCGGTGATCTCGATCGGAAGTATCCGGTCGGCTGTACCGTGTACGATCAGCAGCGGAATATCAAAACCCGAGAGGTCACCTCGAAAATCCGTCAGCCATGCATCCACACAATCATGCGAACCGACCGGCGAAGCTTGCGACGCGATATTCCAGCTTAGCCGTAGTGCCTCCTCGCTAATGCGCGTTCCCAAGGTCTCGTCCAGGTTGTAAAAATTCTTGAAGAACTCGGTCATAAATGCAGGCCTATCGCTCCTGATAGCCTGCTTGATCGATTCGAACTGCTCGCGCGGTGCTCCGTTCGGGTTATCTTCCGACTTCAAGAGGAACGGCGGAATAACGCCGAGTATCACGGCCTTTTCTACCCGTGCTGAACCGTATTTTCCCAGATACCTCGTCACTTCCCCGGTCCCCATCGAAAAACCGACAATAATCGCATTCTGCAGATCCAGAGATTCAATGAGGACCTTGAGGTCGGCTGCAAACGTGTCGTAGTCGTACCCGAATGCAGGTTGGTCTGACCGGCCAAAACCTCTCCGATCATAGGTGATGACCCTGTAGCCCGCATTCAATAATGCAACCGTCTGCTTTTCCCAGGAGGCTCCGCTGAGCGGCCATCCGTGCACCAGCACGACCGGCTGGCCAGTACCGTGATCTTCGTAATACAACTCGACCGGGGTCGAATTCTCTACATCGACTTTTATCCGTCCCATATCTGCTACTCCTTATTCGTCGAGGCCATGGCAACCGCCATGTTGTTGAGAGTACCGGTGCCTGGAACGGCCGAAGCGTTCCGCACCACAACAAGAATTCACGTTCAGAGTAAAAGAGACTATCACGTAATAGCCGAAGCCGATGTTAATTATTTAAAATTGCTTAACCGCACGAAATGAAAAAAAGGCGAGGACTGAGTCCCCGCCTTCACTGAATAAGACGATACGGCAATTCGCCGCGTCGGTTTAAGAGTTGTTACTTCTTGACCGGTGAAGCGGCGGGCTTCTTTTCCTCACCCTTCTCTTCGTCCTTGTCGTCGTCCTTGTCGCCCGCCTTCGGTGATTCACCCGGCTTTGGCGATGCGGTCGGCGAACCGGCCGGTGAAGTTGCGGGTAAAGCCGCCGGGCTTGCCGTCGGCGATGCGCTCGGGCTTGCGGCAGGCGTCGCTGCCGGCTTTGTTTCGGGTTTGTTCTCGGCCGTGCCTGAACATGCTCCGATAAAGAGCGTAAGGGCCGCCAAAACTGTCGCAAACATTAATGTTGATCTTCTCATTGTCTTTTACTGCTATTTTTATCCCGCCGCGGGGCGGTCCGTTAT
>JAUCQE010000363.1 GCA_030372865.1 Pyrinomonadaceae bacterium | reverse complement strand
ACGCCGTAGTAAAGGCCATTATTTTTGACGAGACGCCGGGACCCGCATTCCGGTGTCTTTTTGTATTTGGTTTGCTTATACTTAGAGAACTCAGTTCACAGATTGCCCGTAACAACACAGAATGAAGCAAATCCTTTCCGCCGTCCTATTTCTCTCGGCCCTTACAGTATCAAGCCTCGCGAGCGATCCGCAGATCTGGTCCGTCAATTCGCGGGCAGACGTGTTGAAAGGCGATTCGCGCGGCGTGTCGATAGCCGAGAACGGGGCGATCTCGCTCTCGCCGCGTTTCACACAGGTTTACAAGACCGAGCAGCCGTTCATCTGGTCGAGCGTTATCGACGCCGCCGGCAATGTTTACCTAGGAACCGGCAGCGAAGGCCGCATCTTTCGCGTCGCACCGGGCGGAACGGGAAGCCTGTTTGCGGATCTCGGCGAATTGAATGTCTCCGCACTCGCGATCGGGCGCGGCGGTGAACTGTTTGCCGCGACCTCGCCGGACGGCAAGGTTTATCGCGTAGATCAGGCCGGCAAGGCCGAGGAGTATTTCGACCCGACGGCAAAGTACATCTGGTCGCTTGCGGTAATGCCGGACGGAAGCCTTGCGGTCGGCACCGGCGACGGCGGGCGGATCTTCCGCGTACGCTCGGCCAATGCTTCACCCGAGGCGTCGCTGCTCTTCGACACCAGCGAAACACACATAATCACGCTGGCTACGGATAAACAGGGCAATCTCTACGCGGGAACCGACTCCGGCGGACTCGTACTGCGTTTCGGTGCGGACGGCAAACCGTTCGCGCTGCTCGATTCTCCGCTCCGCGAGATCCATGAACTCGCGGTCGGGCCCGATGGTTCGGTTTACGCTCTCGCGATCGGCGAATCGACATCCGCAGCTGCCCCGGCCGCGGCAGCTGCTTCAACCGAGCCGAAGTCCGTAACCGTCGAAAGGTCCGTGACCATGGCCCCGCCGGCACCGCAAAAAAGCAAATACGACCTGACCGGAGCGAAATCGGCCGTTTACCGAATTCTGCCTGACGGCGGCAACGACCTTTTATGGGCGTCGACGACTGTTACCGGGTTCTCGCTTTATGCCAACCAAAACGGCAATGGCGTGCTCATCGGCACATCTGACAAAGGCCGCATTTACAACGTGGGAAATGATGGCCGCGAAACGCTTGTTCTCCAATCCGACGCGGGGCTTATTTCGACGATCTTCGCACAGGGCCCGAATCTCTACGCCGCATCGAGCAATCAAGGCGTGCTGTACAAGATCGGTCCGGACACGCTGCCCGAGGGCGTTTACGAATCGGCGGTGCTCGACGCAAAGAACACGGCGGCGTGGGGCAGGATCTGGTGGCGTTCAACCGGCAATGTTGTCATCGAGACCCGCAGCGGAAATTCCGAATCCCCGAACGAGACCTGGAGCGGTTGGGAACCGATCCGCGGGAATGCATCGAGCGGTATGGTGCCGAGCCCGCGTGCGCGTTTCTTCCAATGGCGGGCAGTAATGAAAAGTTCGGCGACGTCTGCGCTTCTCAACGAGGTCAGCCTCGCGTTTTTATCGAGGAACATCGCCCCCGAAATTACGGGCATCACGATGCTTCCGGCGAATGTCGGCTTGGTACCGAATCCGCCGCCGCAGGTCGACCCGAACATTGAGCTCTCGGGAATGGACCCGGCGATCTTCGGCATACCGTCCCAGGCCATACCGCCGCGGCGCGTTTATCAGCGTGGGGCCGTTGCCTTCCAGTGGACCGCCGAAGACCGCAACGACGACAAGCTCGTTTACGACGTCTTTTATCGCGAGGTCTCTGAATCGGCATTCAAGCTGCTTCGCCAGGACATTGAGGAAACCTTTGTTTCCATCGACGGCCTCTCGCTTGCGGACGGGCGATACGTCCTGAAGATCGTCGCGAAGGATTCCCGATCAAACCCCGTCGGACAGTCGCTTTCGGGTGAGCGTATTAGCGAACCATTCGACATCGACAACACGCAACCCACCATCTCGCTTGCCGGACAAGCCCAGGTAACCGGCGACCGTGTACGTGCGGCGTTCACTGCGTCCGATCGCTCGGGCTACATCGTCCGTGCCGAATACAGCATCAATGGCGGACCCTGGAAAGCGGTCTTTGCCGAGGATGGAATATCCGACGGCCCCGAGGAAAGGTATACTGTCGACGCGACACTTCCGGCAGCGGGCGAATACACGGTCACGCTGCGCGTTTTCGACTCCGTCGGCAATGTCGGAAGTGCCCGGGTGGTAGTTCGTCGTTAATAGTAAAGGAGCAGGAGAACGGAATGAAAGAACTTGAAATAGGCGACGCGGTCAAATGCGGTATCTGCAAAAAGGACACGGTCGTCTCGCTTACAAGCGAACGTCTCGGCGTTAAAGCGTACGACCTGAAATGCTGGCACCGCAACGCCATCTGCCCCAAATGCGGCGACCTCGTCCGCGATGCGAGCGAGGTCGTTCAGGAAGTTCACCCGCACTGCGAAAAATGCGACGGGCCGCTCGATGATGACGAATAAGTTATAGCTTCGGCAGCGTCATCGTCTCGCCTTCGTTGTCCATCTTCAGGTGCTTCGTCGTGTCGTCGGTAACGCTCGGCGGAACGAGATCACCCGTCTTGTAGCGCGATTCAGGTGTCACGAATTGCTCGCGTGCCGGCGGGAGCGGAGCAGGCTCCGCAGCAGGTCCGGGAAGGCTCACAGAGGCCTCGGCTAAGGGAGCAACGCCCATCTTTCGCTCCAGCCGCTTTGATTTAAGGTAGTTCGACGTCCCCATCGCGATGAACGACACCGCGGGAAAAAGCATCGACCACCACCACACCTTTCCGCCCGCGACGTTAGTCGCAAAAAGCACGATGGAAATGATCAGGAAGCCGACGCCGAAGATCAGGTTCTTTACCGCCTCTGCAAATAATTCGTCCGGGTCTTTTTTGCCGCGGCCGACGGGATGCAGGCCGAGATTGACGTTAGCGAGTGCAGCGGGCACGTTACTCAAGCCGCCACCGCAGCTTCGGCAAAACCTGCCGTCATCAGGGTTTTTAGTGCCGCATTTCGGACAGAACATAAGTAAGTTTTTACCTTCCTTTTTTCGCCCTTTGCCGTCTAGCTTCGAACAGGACCACGCCCGCCGCTACCGATACATTCAGGGAGTCTATTTTGCCGAACATCGGGATCTTCACCAACACATCGCAATTCTCGGCAACCAGCCGGTGAAGCCCGCTTCCTTCGTTGCCAAGCACGAGAGCACTCGGCTGCGTCCAATCCCAATCGGTGTAATCGGTCTCCGATTCACCGCTGGTTCCAACCACCCAAACATTGCGTACTTTGAGTTCCTCGATCAGGCGGTTGATATTCGGCGTCTTCGCAACCTTAACATATTCTGTCGCTCCGGCAGAAGATTTTACGACCGTCTCGGTAAGCCCAACCGCCCTCCGTTCAGGGATCAAAACACCATCGACGCCGGCACATTCCGCCGTACGCAATATCGCACCGAAGTTCCGCGGGTCTTCGACCCCGTCGAGTATCACAAGTAACGAATCCGGGCCTACGGCGTCCGTGATCTCGTCTTCGCTAACGTAATCCGCTGCAGAAGTGATCGCGGCGACGCCCTGGTGATTTATGCCCGGCTCCAGATGCCGTTCAAGTTCTTCCCGCGACAGTTTGGTGACGGCCACGCCGTTCGCCCGTGCGAGTTCGACGATCTCCTGCAGCCGGTGTTCGCGTGCCCCGTGCACGATCATCAGCCGATCGATACGCCGCGAGCCTGCCCGTAATGCCTCAAGCACCGGCAGTACGCCGCAAATGGCCGTCGGGCGCGTCCGTTCCGGTTCCCGTTCCATCCGCCGAGGTTCGCGCCGTGCCGCCTCAGGACGGCTCTTCATCGGCGGCCTGCCGTGTTCCCTATTGCCTGGTCGTTTCTTCATAACAGGTGCCGACGCATTCGTGAATATCGGGTAAATTGTTCCAGATTGCTCGTTTTCTGTGACCGCAGATGGCCGGATTTGCCTATGCCCGTCTTCTGCAATCCGTGCGATTCCGACCGAGGTTCCGAGATCCACACCACGTCAAGCACTTTCCTTTTCCGGTCGTAGTCGTCGATCCAGCGTTCGTGCCCAACGGTTTCCTTCAACCTTGCGGCGAATCGCAGCATATTCTCCGCCGCGATCATCGCCTTGTCCGGGCCAAGGCAGGAAAAATCAAAACCACGTTGATAGACGCGATATCCTTGCCGGTGGCCGGACACATAAATATCTAAGACCAGTTCCCGCTCGGCACTTTGCGACTCGTCGAGGATCGTTGATTCCTTCCTGCTCCGCTTCTCGACCGTTTCGGTTGTTGTCTCAACGATCGTACCGGCAACGATCAGATCGACATCCGCAACAGCGACGCTTGCCGTTTCTTCCGAATTGAACAGCGTGAGTTCCATGACGCCGTCACCAAATTCGATCCGACGCAGCCGGATCGTTGGCGATTTAAGATCAAGTTGCTCGTCCGCGACAACAGTCGACTCGATCCCGGCATCGTTGAGCTTCCGAACTACATACGTTGCATCGGCCTCCGTCTCACCCCGCAAGACGGGAACGAACGCTATACCGCTGCGAAGCTGTTCAATTACGTTGCGGTCGATCGCTATCGACTCGAGAACTGCCTCATCAGCGAGTTTGCCGCCGGTTATGACGGCGTTAAATCCGTTCTCCCAGCTTTCAAGGAGCCTGCCGCTGAGTTTTATTTCCGCTCGTTCGCTCACCGGCAGAGCCGCCGCGCAGTACATGCATTTCGTTCGGTTCGGGGCATTAGCCCGCGTACATTCCGGACACGCGATGAGCTCATCGGGCCGAAACGCGGGGACCGCGATATCCATCGGTAAGTCAGTCGTTTGCTGTTCCGGTGCTGTTTCGTCGGCGGGTTCGGTCATGCAAGTTCAAAATTCCGGATGATTTTATCACCTCGTGTCCAAAATTGCTTGACCGAATTTCATCCACGTTGCAAACTAGCAGAAAGGCTTATAGGTTTAACAGTATTGCATTTAAGAAGCGGTGTTCCGGAACATTCGGTTATTTTCAAAAGTTCGAATATTAGTTAGTGACCAGAAGTTAGTTTTTTGATCATTTTTTGTTCGCATAGTCTGATCTATTTTCCTGCCCGGATCTTTTTGCCCGCTGTTGCCTGACGTGCCTGAAATTTAATTTCCGGGAGTCAACGTCATGCAGTTCGATACGACTTCGAGTTCCTCGTGGAAGTTTGGACATCGAGGCCGCGTAGCCGTTTTCATCGACGGCAACAACCTCTTTCACGCTGCCCGCTTTCACGCGATCGACATCGATTACAACAAGCTTCTCCGTATTCTGCTGGGCGACGGCCGCCTGCTTCGCGCCTTTTTCTACACGGGCGTCGATGCCGGTGCCGAGCGTCAGCAAGGTTTTCTACTGTGGATGCGCCGCAACGGTTTCCGCGTCGTTCAGAAAGAGCTGAAAACCTTTTACGACGGCACACGAAAGGCTAATCTCGACGTCGAGATAGCCGTCGACATGCTGAGCCTCGCCGGCCGCTATGACACAGCCGTGCTCGTTTCGGGCGACGAGGATTTTGTGTACGCCATCAATGCGGTCGCCTATAAGGGTTGCCGCGTCGAGGTCGCAGGTTTTCGTTCCAACACCGCTCCGCGTCTTATCGACGTTGCCGATTTCTTCATCGACCTCGGCGAGATCGCCGAATCCATCCGCAAAGACATCAACCAGGGCGAAGATTACATGGTGCCGTCGTTCATCAGCCCGGGCGACATCTCGTCACCCGACCTGCGCGGCCACCATCGCACGCCGCGGACGCCGGCGATCGAAACGCGGTATCAGGAAGAAGATAATGACGACACGCAGGGATTTGTGCGTGTGAACAACGAAACTCCGTAGATGAAGCTTTTCACTGTCGACGAAGCAAACCAGTTGATACCGCGGATGCGGATGAAGCTCGAAATGATCCAGCGGCTTTACGAGACCGTCGGCTCAATGCGCGAGACCGCGCGTGCGGCGGCGGCCGCGTCCGAAAAGGGCGGCGGTATGGAAGGCGGGACCCAATACGTGCGTGCGCTTTACGAGATCGGAAAGCTCACAACCGAGATCGCAGAAGCGGGCGTGCAGCTTAAGGATTACGAACGCGGGCTCATCGATTTCCCTTCAATGCGGAACGGCCGCATTGTCCTGCTCTGCTGGCAGCTCGGCGAGGCCGATGAGATCGAATGGTTTCACGATCTAGATGCCGGTTTTGCTGGACGCCGGCCGCTTACGGACATCGATTAGAGATTTATAAGTCTTCTATTTAAACCACTTACGGTTACGGCCTGTGGAAAACGCCGGAAGTGTAAGTTTTTGTTAACTTTACTATTGACGACTTAAAGTAGTCTCTGATAGCATCTAGCTGTTTCACCGCGTTCACAACCGAGCCCATTAAAAATTTAGATCCGAGAAGCCTATGAAGTGCCCCGTCTGTAAACGTGAGCTTGCACCGACCCTGTCGATTTGCTTTACCTGCGGAGCAATGGTCAACGATACCGTCCGGGAGGAACTCGAGACGAAGATCGCTCGCGGCTCCGGCCAACTGCGTAATAACAGCGCGGCTGCAGCCGCTCCGGCCGCTGAACCTATAAAGGCCGAAATGCCTGTCCGGGAGCCGTTGGTTTCCGGACCGTTGCCGAAACCGGCAATGCCCGCGGCTGCTCCTGTAAAGGCCGAAGCTGAACCGCCCGCTCCTGCACCGGCACGTTCATTCACTTCTCATCTTCCGCCGAAAAAGACGAGCCCGACGCTCGTCGGTTTCCAGCCCAAGAACACATCGGTTCCCGACTGGCGATTACAGGTCCAAAACGCCGTTCGCCAGCGTGCGACCGGCGGCGTAAAAGAGACGAGCGGCGAGGCACAGGCTCCGGCTTTGCAGCGGACAACGCCTACACACGGAGCAACGGCTCTAAAGACCGAACCTGTAAGTGCTCCGGCACCGGCAACGCATTCGAATGACAAGGTCGCGGCGGCACTTCGGCGTATCGAGGAATCCCGTCGCGCATTTCTGCCCGAGGAAGCAAAGGCTCCGGCCGCAAAGCCGGCCGCTGCACGCAGCTATCCGTTCAACGTCGTGACGCGAAACGAGGCCCCGGTCCGCGAGTCCATTCCCGCTCCGGCCGCTGCTGCCTCGGCATCAGCAAAACCAAAGCTTGTGTCCTCGCTTCGTATCGAGAAAAAGGCATACGACACCAACAAGCTGCCGCCGATTCCGCAGCCTGCAAAGATCTCCAGCAGTTTCGAGATCGCCGCCACGGCCAGGCCGGAACCGCGAAAAGTTCCGAACCCGTTCTTAAATGAACCTTTCCTGGGAGATGAACTTGAACCCATCGAGGGATCTATCCACGAAACGCAGGTAGAAGAACCGGCAGAACCGACCGGAGCATACGAGATCGAAGAGATTGATGATCTGCCTTCATTCTCGACAAGGTTCGCCGCCGGAGCATTCGATTTCATATTGAGTTCCGCCGCGACACTTATCATCTTGTCGCCATTCATGGTCGGCGGCAGCACCTGGCTTTCGCTCTCGGGCGTTCTCGCTTTCGCGGCGACGCTCGCCATTCTGCTTTTCCTTTACACAACCGCGTCGCTTACGTGGTGGGGCAAGACCTTCGGGATGCGGATCTTTTCGATGGAATTGATCGACATCGAAGAAAACCATTACCCGTCGGTCCACCAGGCCGCCGTAAGCTCTGCGGTTTACGTACTTTCGATCGCATTCGGCGGTGCAGGTTTCCTGACCGTCCCGTTCAACGAAGAACGCCGTGCGGTCCACGATATCGTCTCCGGAACGCTTCTCGTCCGCGAGATATAAGGTCCTCGCCTCCTCCGTTTAACTTGGTCCAAAGCCCGAGGCTTTGGACTTTTTATTTTGCCGAATTAGACTTGGACTCGTGAATATTCGCCTGCTCGAAAAGATCGTTCCCGAACTTGCAGCCGAGATCTCCGGCCGCCGTTTTGGCCGCGTTTACCAGCTTTCCCGGTTCGAGTTTGTGATCGACCTTCGGCTGAATGATTCGCGGTTCCTGTTTATCAGCATCGAACCCGGCGACCCGCGTGTTTACCTTACCCACCGACGGCTTCGCGACGTCGAACGCAGTTCGATAAACCCCTCGCCGTTCGTACTTCAGCTCAAGAAACTGCTCTCGAATGCAGAGGTTCTTAAAATTTCGCAGATCGCCGGCGAAAGAGCCCTGAAGTTTGAACTGATTCGTGAGGACGATGTCGCCGGAACGCTGACGGCCGCCCTGGTCATCCAGCTTACGGGCCGGTCCTCAAACCTCTTCATCCTGAACGAAAACGGGTGTGTCATAAGCCGTGCCCGCGAAACCAACGGACCGGGCCAGGAGATCGGCGATGAGTACGAAATACCGAAACGGCCGGACGGTTCAACAGCGACAGCCATTGAACCGTTGCCGGTTATCGACGGTTCGATCTCTGATCACCTTGACGCCGAGGATCGCAAGCGACGCGACGATGATGCATTCGAATCGGTCGCAAAAGCCGCGCGCCAGCGTGTCGATCGAGAGATCAAAAAGCGTGAAAAGCTGCTTCGAAATCTCGACAGCGACCTCGCGGAGCACGGCGACGCCGATCGTTGGAAACGATACGGCGATCTGCTGCTCGCAAACATCGGCACGGCGACGCGCAGCGGATCGACAATCACCGTTATGGATTATTTCGACGAGAACGTCCCGCTCATCGAGATCGAAGCCGACGAGAACGACAGCGTCACCGACGCCGCCGAAAAGTATTTCCGCCGGTACACAAAATCCCGCAACGCTGCCGAAGAGATCGAACGCCGGAGAGAGTCGGTCGAACGCGAACTCGAGTCACTAAGAGCGGAACTCAAGACGATCGATGAGGCAATTGATGCCCGTGACATCGACCTGATCACCGAACGCACGGGTGGAAAAAAGCAGCCAGCTTTCGGCAACCGGCAAAAGCAGCCCGAATCGAACGGATACGCTCGCAAGTTCCTATCGTCAGACGGCTTTGAGATCCTGGTTGGAAAAAAGGCGAAGGACAATGACTTCCTGACGTTCCGCGTCGCAAGATCACTCGATACGTGGATGCACGCCGCCGACTATCCCGGCTCGCACGTCGTCGTCCGTAATCAGAACAAAAAAGAAATACCGCAGCGAACGCTGCTTGAGGCAGCACAGCTTGCGGCATTCTATTCCCAAGGTAAAAAACAGCCAAAGGCGGCTGTTCATTACACTCTCAAAAAATTTGTTAACAAGCCGAAGGGTTCGGCTCCCGGCCTCGTCAGCCTTTCGAGTTTCAAGACCCTTTTGGTCGAACCGGGCGTGCCCGATATCGAAAGGGCTTGACCGTTACTTCTTCGCGTCCGCGGGTTCTTTTTCATCGACCGGCTTGAGCACCGCATTCACGTTCGTGCCGTCCGCCGAGTTTGACGAGGGCATCTCGACCGCTCCGGTGTCCTCGCCCTTCATCACCTTTGCGACGGTGTTCTTCATCTTGTTGATCTCGGTCGGGCTCGCACCGCGGAAAACGCCGCGAAGATTCCCTTCGCGGTCGACCAGAAAGCTCTGCGGGATACCGCCGTACTTGCTCACCTTCAGCAACGCGTCTTGCATCTCGGTACTTGCAAAGACGAGCGTGTAGTTGAGATTCATCTCCTTGGAGAATTTGTCGACCATCTCGGGCGTGTCCCCGTCGTCGGTGTTGAGGCCGATGATCTCAAAGCCCTGCTCGCGATACTGGTCCTGCATCTTCACGAGTTCCGGCATTTCCTCACGGCACGGCCCGCACCAGGTCGCCCAGAGGTTCAGCAAAAGGACCTTGCCTTTGCGGTCCGCGACCTTCGATGTCGAGCCGTCCATATGCCGCATATCGGCCTGTGCCGCCTTTTCGACCAGCGGCGGATATTCCGACTTCTTCGGGCCCGCGATGTTAGCGCCGTTCGTCGCCGACCCCGCACTGCCGCTGTCCGTGCATCCGGTCAAGGCCGAAAAGACGACCGCAAGTACCGCAAATAGAGCTATATTCCTGATCATTCCCTTTATCATTTAACGATGTCCTTTAGCCGCATAACTATCAGTGTCAGCACGGCCATACTCCAAAACATTAGCATCAGCACTATCTGATTCAAAACCTCGTTCATCCACGGATGAAGGAACGCGACATATGGGCTAAGGTCTTCCGGTATCTTCTTCATCTCCGGAACTGCTAGTTTTTCGTTCAGCGCGTTCTCGCCCGTCGTCTCGTCCTGAAACTGCGCTCCGCCCATTCGTTTGTAGTCTTCGAGGTCGCGTTTCGCCTTTTCGAGCGTTTTCTCGTTTTCGCTTTCAATAAAGCGATAGAGCCCGAGCCCCTTAGTTTTTCCGCGCGGGTCCGCACCTTCACGTTCAAGAGTGTCGAGCGTCGAGAATCGCTTCATCGTGTCGAACGACCACGCCGAAGGCATAGTAAGGCCGACCACCTTATTCACTCCAGACGGTACGCCGACCAATCCCGAAAACAAGATCTGCGGTATCAGTATCAGCGGCACCAGGCTCGTCGCCATTTCCGATGTCCGCACGACCGCTGAAACGAAAAGCCCGATCGCGATACCGACACCTGCGGTCAACAACATTGCCCACAACTGCGGAACGCCCCCGAGTTCGCCCGGCATCGACATCAGCCCGACGAGGTCAAAGACCTTTAGCGGCACAAAGAGCATCAGGCACTGCACCGTCACGATGAACCCAAGCACGAGGAACTTTGAGCCGACATACGGCAGAATGCCTAAGTTGTACATTCGCTCCCGCCGGTATATCGGATTTTCCCTGATGATCTCGCGCGCCGCGACCGACGTGCCGAACCATATCGCGACCAGCGACACGACGAAGTAAACGAAATCCCGCGGCTGCTCGCTGCCCATTACGAGAAACGTCAGAAGTGCGATCAAGACCGGCTGTGCGAAGAGAATGAACAGGTTCAGTTTGTCCTTCAACAGGACATCAAGATACCGCCGTGATAGCGTTATCCATTGCCGCACGGCACCTATGACACCTAATCGCCGTCGCTTCCTGCTCGATGCGCTTTCAAGCGTCCCACGAGC
The DNA here is from genome assembly GCA_030372865.1 of Pyrinomonadaceae bacterium. Classification (GTDB taxonomy): domain Bacteria; phylum Acidobacteriota; class Blastocatellia; order Pyrinomonadales; family Pyrinomonadaceae; genus OLB17. The sequence continues at coordinate 8,199 of JAUCQE010000363.1, read as the reverse complement.
AGCAAGCGGTTTCTCTATCAGTTCGCGGTACTGCGGCGTGCGGGTATATTTTTGCTTCCAGTCCTGCGACGCGCTCTCCGTCAGCGCCGCACGTGCACTTTCGCCCTGCTTGGCAACTCCGGCGGCAACCGGTGCTTCGAGTTTTTCGAAAAGTTCTTTGAAGTTCGATGCGCCGACATACTTCAACGCATCGTCCGGCGTTCCGTAAAACGCAAGCCGTCCACGCATCAGCAGCACGACCTTGTCGAACAGCCGCACGTTCTCCATCGCGTGCGTCGTCATCACAACTGTCCTGCCCGATTCGGCGATCTGCCGGAAAAGCCGCATCACCTTGTCTTCCGTAACCGGGTCCAAACCGGAGGTCGGCTCATCGAGAAAAATGACAGAAGGCTTTGTTACAAGCTCGACCGCGATCGAAACTCGTTTCCGCTGGCCGCCCGAGAGGTTTTTTACAGGTGTATTGCGGCGGTCTGAAAGCCCTGTAACATCCAGGACCTCATCGATGATCTTTGCGATCTCCGCCGACGAAACATCCCGCGACAACCTCAGCTTCGCGACGTAGTAAAGCGTCTTGTAAACACTCAATTCGCGATGGATGATATCTTCCTGCGGCACGTAACCGATCGCCTGTTTCAGCGAATCGTAGTGCTTATAAAGATCGAGGTTGTTGATCAGCACGCTGCCCGACTTTGCCGGAGCGACGCCGTTGAGCGCCTCTAGCAGCGACGATTTCCCTGCACCCGACGGCCCGAGCACGCCGACGAATTCGTTAGGCTGAATGGAAAGCGATATGCCGTCGAGCAATCGCAGCGTGCCGCCTTTCACCTTTACATCCCGCGTCAGGCCGACAACATCAAGCCGTGTTTTCGCACGCGTATCGTAAACACCGACACCGCTCGCTCCGTCGAGACGAATTACGAACGAACCGATCTGCACGCGGTCGTTCGGCGAGATCGTGCTCCGCGAAACACGAGCTCCGTTAATGAAAACGCCGTTTGTCGAACCGAGGTCCTCAATGACCGCATCGCCGCCGCTTTGCGTCAACCGTGCATGCCGGTTCGAGATCTGCAGGCCGTCAAGCCTTATATCGTTGCCCTCGCCGCGGCCGATGGTCAGTGCCGGTTTTCCCGCAAAGCCTACGGTCATCAAAAGCTGCGGTTCGCCGGCACCGTCGCTGCCACCGCGGCCTGCTCCAGTGTCGAGCCGGACGACCATCGTCTTCGATGCGATATCCGCGGGAACCACTGCAGACGCGAGCGAACGCTGTCCGGCAAGGCTCGCCCCTGCGGGAGCCGCACGTTCCGGCGATACCATCTTCAGCACCGGGCCGCCGACGCCGAGTTGTATCTCGTCGTTGTGATAAAGCGGCACCGATGCGGCGATGCGCTGGCCGTTTATCAGCGTCCCGTTGAAACTGTTATTGTCGCGAATGGAATACCCGCCATTCTCCGCCTTGATCTCAGCATGTTTTCGCGAGACGGTTGCGGACGACGCGTCGAAAACAACATCGCATTCCGGATCGCGGCCAAGCCAGATCGTCGGTTTATCTATACTGACCGGCGGCCTGTTACTTCCGCCGACGAACTGCAGAGCGGCGGCAGGAAGTTTCGGCGGCGGAGCAGCGACCGGCGGCGGCGTTGGGGCGGGCGGCGGTGTTTGCCTTTGCGGCATCGGCTGCGAAACCGCAGGCTGCGCTGTTGCGGCTCGCGGCATTGCCGGCGGCTGGGCGGCCGGGCCTTCCGTCGAGACGTCGAACCAGACGACCTTCAGCACCGGGCCGTCCGTCCCAAACTGGATCGCGCTGCCCGCCGGCAGCGGTACGGGCCGTTCAACCCGACGAGAATTCAGGAATGTGCCGTACGAAGATTGAAGATCGGCCAGGTACCACTCACCGTTCTCGAACCGTATCTCGGCATGCTTGCGCGAGACCATCGGATAGGCCGCCTTGTCGAAGACGATCTCGCACACACCGGCCTCGCGGCCGATCGTAACAACCGGCGTCGTATAGGTTTTTTCCGGCTGGAGCACGCCGTTGCGGTCTTCGGCAAGAATGATATTCATCGAATGTAGGGTGTCGAAAAGGGTCTAATCCACGATTCTATCCGATGCCGGCGGATTGCGAAAACCGACACGGCAAAAGAAAAACCGCCTTCGGGTCTTGCTCCCAAAGACGGCCCTCTCTCATTTGTTGCGGCTTAATTTCGAACGAGCCGGAATCCGAGGCCCGGGCTCTTCGTGTCAGCCGGGATATCCTGTCGGAACGTCGCGGTTATACGCTCGGCACCGGTCGATTTATAGATCGCACCGCCGCCGCGGACCATAAAGTGCGGCTTCTCGGTTTTCGCAAGAGCGCCACCGCTTCCCGGATAAAGTGCGGCCTCGGAGCTTGTCCATTCAAAAACGTTGCCGATCAGGTCTTTCACACCCCAGTCGTTCGCGCAGCTTGCCGAACCAACCGGTTTCGGCTCGTTACTTTCGCGGTCAAGCACAGCACAGTTCGGCTCGTACTTGTCGCCCCACGGATAAAGGCTGTTCTTTGCTCCGTTACGGGCAGCGTATTCCCACTCCTGTTCCGTCGGCAGCCGATACGAAACACCGTCGCGTTTCGATCGCCACGCGGCAAAGGCTTTCGCGTCGTTAAGGGTCACAAGACGGACCGGCATCTGTTCCTGCCCGGGCAGCGGTTTACGGTTCTCCCAGATCCCGGGTATCTCCTTGTAGCCCGTTTCGGTTACGAAGGCGAGATACTCCGCATTCGTTACCTCTGTCTTGTCCATCCAAAATGTCTGGACCGTCACGTCATGTTCGGGCTTTTCGTTCTCGCGGCCGTCGTTGCGGCCCATCTTGAATGTTCCGCCCGGTATCTCGACCATGTCGGCCGTCAACCCGTTTGCCGGTGACGATGTCGCGGCTGGCGTCGGCGTCGCATTGTTCGTGCCGACGTCGGGGTCAGTACCGCCGCCGATCAAACCGGCCATGTAGGCACCGATAATGCCCATACCGCCAAGCAGGAAAAGCACGACCAACGCACCGGCTCCAAGCAGCACGGGCGAAAGCCCGGACTTCTTGACCGGCTGCGATTCGACGCCGATCTGCGAGCCTGTATCCCAGACCTGCACGGAGGTCTTCTGCATGTCGGCGTCAAAGCCTGACGTATCGGCAAACTTCTGCGGCGTGTTCTGTCCAATGCCGCCGCTGTAGGCGACCGTCGCCGCGGGCGGCCTCGGTATAGCGTTGCGGCTCGACTGGAGCTCTGCGACCACCTGCTTCGGCTGGCCGTCGCACATCACGTCGCCGATCCAATCCTGATAGCCCTCTTTACTAACCCGTATGTTGTGGCTTCCGACCTGCAGGCCGTTGAGCGTTATCCAGCCGTCGTCGCGGCTTTGCCCGATGGGTACGCTGTCCACGAAAACCATCGCTTCGGGCGGCGTGGTCCGGACGGCAACGGTCGAGATCGGCCGTGTTCCGCCGGAGGTCGTGTGGATCCCGATCGATCCCGGATAGATCGCTTCTTTCAGTTCGTCGATCATCTGCTCGACCGACGATGTTCTCTTTTCTTTGTCTTTCTCAAGCGTGTGAAGCACGGCACGCTCGAGTTCCGGCGATGCGGCGACGCCCATTTCCGCGAAACGCGGGGCCGGATCGCTGATGTGCTTCTTCATGATCGCCGGTATCGACGACCCCTTGAAAGGCACGTCTCCCGCGAGCATCTGGTAGAGCATCACGCCGAGGCTGTAGATGTCCGAACGCGAGTCCGGCTCGTCGTCCGCCCACTGTTCGGGTGCCATGTAATACGGCGAGCCCATCAGCCCGGTCGTCTGGGCCTGGATGAACGAACCGAGCAGTTCGCCAGATTTGATCTTCGCAAGGCCGAAATCGAGTATCTTCACCGCCTGCGACATATTCGGCTTGTCGCTGCAGATCATGATGTTCAGCGGCTTGAGGTCGCGGTGCACGATGCCCTGATGGTGTGCAGCTCCGACGCCCGAGCAGATCGCCGACATCACCTCGAACGCACGTTCCGGCGAGAGCTTTTTCTCGCGGGCGAGCATGTCGTGGAGCGATTCGCCCTCGACGTATTCCATCACGAGGAACGGTATCGAGCCCTGAATAACGCCGTAGTCCGTCACCGCCACGACGTTCTGGTGGCGGATAGCGGCCGCGGCAAGAGCCTCTTGTCGAAAACGTGTGACCAGCTGCGGGTCGTTGCCGACAAGGTCCGGAAGAATGATCTTGATCGCGAGCTGGGTCTTCAGATAGGCGTGCCGGGCCTTGTAAACCACGCCCATTCCTCCCTGTCCCAATCGGGATTCAAGGTGGTATTTCCCTTCGAGGACCGGCTCGCCGGCGATGGTATGCATCGTCGGCATCCCGTCTTTCGGACAGGTTGCGACCTCATCGGTATAGCAGTTTTTACAAAGCTGACACTCTTTCATTGCAGTCCCGGACCGTGTCCGAACGTAACTGTCGGCCGATTAACTATAAAGGATGACATGTTCAGGGGTCGATTTTTGCTTCACGAACGCCACTTGATTCTAATTTTTTTCCAAAAATCAAGCAAGTTTTAAACGATATCCCCGAATTTATTGTTGCATCGGCAAATGTTGCCGTGTCCGGGACTAATCCCGGACGACGACGTTTACCAGCCGCTTCGGGATCACGATCACCTTCACGACCGTTTTTCCGTCCGTGTATTCACGCACCTTCGGGTCCGCCAATGCAAGCGTTTCTAGGTCGGAATTTGCCGCATCCGGCGATGCGAACACACGCGAACGCAGCTTTCCGTTCACCTGCACGGCTATCTCTATCTCATCGGCGGTCGCCAGTTCCTCGCTATAAACTGGGAATCGGGCATCATTTCCAATGATGCCGTTCTCGTTTCCGACCAGCACCGCGTAAAGCTCTTCGGCTATATGCGGGGCAAACGGTGCCAGCATCAGCACCAGGCTCGTCACCGCTTCCTGGACCGCTGCCGCCTCCGCCGGCGATGCCGTCTCCGGATCGATCTTCGAATCGTACAGGGCATTCGAAAGCTCCATCAACGCCGCGACCGGGGTGTTGAACTGCAGCGTGTCGAGGCTCTGGTCGATCCTCTGGATGCTCTGATGCGTCTTCTGCCTCAGCTGTTTTGCGGCGGCTGAGACCTCTGCGTCTTCGCCTACCGGCGTCGCGTTCAGGTTGTCCTTCCACCTGTAAACGAACCGCCACACACGCTGCAGGAACCTGACGGCACCTTCGATGCCGGCCTCGTTCCATACAAGTTCGTTGTCTACCGGAGCAGCGAACAAGACGAACAGCCTTGCCGCGTCGGCCCCGTAGATCTCGACCATCTCGTCCGGATCGACGCCGTTGCCCTTCGATTTCGACATCCGCTCGATGGCGTACTTAAGCGGCGTTCCGTCTTCCGCCTCTGCCGAAAGCAGCTTGCCCTTCTCATCACGGATCGCCTTTACGGTACCCGGCGGGAAATATTTACGCTTCCCTGTCGAATCGTCGAAGAACGTCTCGCCGACGACCATTCCCTGCGTCAGCAAACGCTTGACCGGTTCGCCGAATTTCACCAGGCCGATGTTACGCATCACTTTGCACCAAAACCGGGTGTAGATCAGATGCATCACCGCGTGGTCGTCGCCGCCGATGTATTGATCGACCGGCGTCCAATATTCCGCGACCTCTGGCGAGAACGGCAATATCTCGTTCTCGTTGTCCGTGTACCGGAAGAAATACCACGACGAATCGACGAACGTGTCCATCGTGTCCGTCTCGCGTCGGGCCGAGCCGTCGCAGCTTGGGCACTTCGTTTCAACGAATTCCGCCACCTTCGCGAGCGGCGATTCGCCGGTTCCCGTTATCGGAGCATCGTTCGGCAACCTCACAGGCAGGTTCTCGTACTTCTCCGGAACCGTGCCGCACGTGTCGCAGTAAACGATCGGGATCGGCGAGCCCCAGAAACGCTGCCGCGAAACGCCCCAGTCACGAAGCCGGTACGTCACCGCCGCCTCGCCAAAGCCATGCGTCTGCGCGTAGCGCGTCATTTCGATCTTCGCCTCATCGCTCGATTTGCCGTTCCAGTAATCGGAGTGGACCAGCACGCCGTATTCGGTCAGCGGCTGTTCGAGCGCGAGCGCGTGCATCGTGTGATGCTCGTGCGCCATATGCGGCTCGGAGATCACCTGACGGATGGGCAGGCCGAACTTGTTCGCGAACTCGAAGTCGCGTTCGTCATGGGCCGGGACGCTCATTACCGCACCGGTCCCGTACTCCATCATGACGTAATTCCCGACCCAAACCGGCAATTCTTCGCCGCTGAACGGATTGATCGCCTTGAGGCCCGTATCGATGCCGTCTTTTTCGATCTCTTCCTCGCGGTCCGCGGGCTTCAGCTTTTCCGCTTTTATTTCGTCGATCTTGTTGTGGACATCAGACGCGAACCAGTCTGCGTGCTTATCGACGATCGGATGCTCGGCCGCGACGACGATCGCGTTCGCTCCGTAGATCGTATCGATGCGTGTCGTAAAGACACGGACGACATCCGGCTTCGTCGCGCTAACGTCGAGCTTTCCGGTCATTCCGGGCCGCTTTACCTTGAAATCGACATACGCTCCCTCGGAACGCCCGATCCAGTCCCGCTGCCGCTTCATCACGTGCTGCGGCCATCCGGCCTCGATCTCCTTCAGCCCGTCGATCAGTTCATCGGCATAGGCGGTCGTTTTGAAGAACCACTGTTCGAGGTCCTTCTTCGTCACCGGGTTGCCGCATCGCCAGCACAGCCCGCCGCTGGCCTGTTCGTTCGAAAGCGTTGCCTGGTCCGTTTCGCACCAGTTGACCTGCGTCTTCTTTTTGTACGCCAGGCCCATTTCGTACATCTTCAGAAAGAACCACTGGTCGAACTTGTAATAATCCGGACGGTGGGCGTACATCTGCCGGCGCCAGTCGTAGCTGAGGCCCAGCCGTTCAAGCTGGCCGCGCATCACGGTGATATTGTCTTCGGTCCAATCTCGCGGGTTAACGCCCCGTTTCACCGCGGCATCCTCTGCCGGCTGCCCGAACGAATCCCAGCCGATCGGGTGCAGGACATTGAAGCCTTTCAGGCGGCGGTACCACGCCACCGCATCGCCGACCGAATAGTTACGGACGTGCCCCATGTGCAGATTGCCCGACGGATAAGGCAACATTTCAAGCTGGTAATACTTCGGTTTGTCGTCCGTAATATCGGCATTGAAGGCACCGGTTTCGGCCCATTTCTTCTGCCATTTGGCTTCGATCTTTTTCGCAAAATACTTTTCGTCCATATGTTTACAGCGGGCAGCAATATCCGCTCGCTTGTGCCTCATCCCGGGCAGATCGCAGAATATGCAATTCTATCGGAATTGACAGGGTCAATCCAACCGGTTCGCACGGCAATTTAAGTTATTGATTTGTAAAGGGAATCGCCGCGTCGCGAAGGCTTTCGCGAGCGGCTACGTAAGGCGGAGTGCTGTCAGGCACAAATGCATACGCAAAGAATAAACAATGGGCACCATAACGGTCAAGATATTGTTGTCGGGAATACATTTTTTGTGCTATTCTGGCAGAACCGTTAAGGTATGGAGTTTTTCACACACGTCTTAATGATGACAAAGCAAATTAAGCAGCCGGCCGGAACCTAAACGACATAATTGCGGTTCGACCGTCTGCCCCGAACAAGAAGGAGGCACCGAGATGGTCAACCCAACAAACGCAAACATTGCCCGCGAGGCAGAAACTTCAACCAAGACTGACGGCTTCCCCGTTTTTGATCAACCGGCACTTCCCCGTTCCCGCAAATCCGTAAACGAAAGATCCAATGTAGACGACGTGATAATGTCGCTCTCCGATTCGTATGAGAACCGGCGTGCACGGCAGGTCGTCGAATGGGTGCGTTTGCAGGGCGTTCGCCGCGAGAACTAAAAGGCGTTTATTTATCGGCCGCGTGATCCGAAGCTACTTTTTAAGAGCATTTTCCATATCCGCCCTTCTATGCCTCGCAGGCATGGGAGGGTTTTTGTATGCTCAGCAGCCTTCGCTCGCCGAACTCGAACAAAGCATTCGCTCAGGCGACGTCGAGGCAAAACGCGAAGCCCTGTTCCAGATCAGGAACCTTCGCTCCGCAGAAGCATCGCGTCTCGCGATCCCGGCGTTAAAGGATGCGAACGAGATCGTCCGCGCGACCGCCGC
>JAUCQE010000362.1 GCA_030372865.1 Pyrinomonadaceae bacterium | reverse complement strand
GCCCGTTATCTTGTACGGACTTGGGTCGATCTAAAGAAGAAGACCGAAAAGGCCAAGTCGCCTGCTCTAGTTCACCAGGACCTCGATATAGTTCAGAGGCTGCTTCGCGACCATCTGTCCGATGATTTCACGGCGATCCGTGTCGACAGCGAGGAAGAATATCTGCGGACGGTCGAGTTCATAAACCGTATCCAGCCGCGGATGGTCAACCGCGTGAAGCTTTACACGCGGGAGGATCCGATCCTTGAGGCATACGGCGTACAGGAAGAGATCGACAAGGCTCTCAAGCCGCGTGTGTGGCTGAAATCAGGCGGTTACCTTGTTATCAACCAGACCGAGGCTCTCGTCGCGATCGACGTCAACACCGGTAAGTTCGTCGGCAAGGGCAACGCACGGCTTGAAGATACGATCACTAGGACCAACCTCGAGGCGGTCGACGAGATCGCACGCCAGATCCGGCTTCGCGACCTCGGCGGCATCATCGTTCTCGACCTTATCGACATGGAAGACCGCCGCAACCGGCACAAAGTGTCGCAGGCACTGCAGGAAGCTCTTTCATCCGATAAGTCGCCTACGAAAGTGCTTTCGTTCAACGACTTCGGCCTTATCATCATGACCCGCAAGCGCGTCAAGCAGTCGCTCGAACGTACGATGTGCGCTCCGTGCGAATATTGCGAAGGTGCTGGCTGGGTCAAATCGCCGCAGACCGTCTGCTACGAAATACTCGCAGAGGCACGGCGCCTGTCGAAAGAGCTTGACGATGTCCGGCAGACGACGCTCCGTCTGCATCCGGATGTGTCGAAGGCACTCCGCAGCACAGAGCGGGCGGTGCTCGAGGAGATCGAGGCTTATCTTGGCAACGTCGACCTGACAGCCGACCCCGCGATCCATCAGGCACAATTCGACTTTGCGTTCATCTAATCGAACGGCAGATCAGCGAAAAGGAAAGGGCTCATTTCGAGCCCTTTTTCGTTGTTCAATGTATTTCATTCCTCACAGTTTGAGGTCTTTCTTGAGTTCTTTGACAGTTGACGGTTTGGCGAAATAGCTATCGGGAACCGGTTTGTTATATTCGACCAATTCGTAATTTATGCGGGAGGTGTGAATTCCGTTCGTGAACCGGTCGACGATGTATGGGGCCTTGATCCCGCCGGTTTCGACAAATTGTGCGTAACGGTCCTCTTCGACGACCTCTTCGCCCTCGGCGTTCGTGCGTCGGTGGATAGCCTTTTGCGGGACGCCCTCGTCCGCCGAGAATTCGAATTCGACCACGAACCCGTCCTTATACGTCAGCCGGATAACGTCGTTGCGTTTTCCGAGCGTTGCGGGCCGCCGTCCGACATAGGAGAGTTCGGCATTTCCACGCCAGTGGCCGCGGAGCAGCGTATCGAGGCTGACCCGCATACCGCGTTTGAAATTGGCGACCTGGGCTTCGGTCTGTTCTTTGATCAGTTCCACGTCGCCATCGAAAAGCCACCCCGTTTCTCCCACGTTGGTCTGGACGGTCCGCACACCGCCGCCGCGGAACTCGGTCCGTTCCTTGTCGGGGTAGACGATGGTGTCGTGAAAGTTCTGGAACGAGATGATGATGCCGTCGCGCATCAGGCTGAATTTGCCGCGGCTGGTCTGGGTCTTTACGTTAAGATATCGGTCGCCGCCGAGCGTTTTGACCGCCGCCCGGAGCACTTCCTCGGCCTTTGCCGAGTCAGACATGTCCTGTGCCGACATACTAACCGCGGCGTGGAAGAAAAGCGAACAAAATACAGTGAGAGCGAAGACCCTGAAAAACTTAAAACTCATAAACAATGACCTTTGTCACCCCTGACCGCTTTCCGCTGCGATGTACGGCAGGGCGAAACCTTATGCCTTCGACGGCCTCGCGGAGGCGATCCTGAAGTTCACGCGGGACCGGAGTCAGCGTGTTTACGATCGCGGCCTTGCCGTTAGTGCCGAAAAAGACCTTCAGCTGTATCTTGCGGTTCGCTGAGGCCGGCAGTTCCGAGGCGAGGATCTCCGGTTTCGGCATCCGGGTGATGTCTACCTTTGAGGTGATCTCCGCGTCCTCGTCTTCGTAATAAAGACTAAAGGTGTATTCGACCGTCGTCGTTGAGTCCACGGGCTTGCCGTGGAACGATTTGGGAACAAATCGTATCTGCTTAGCCGCCGCGATCGCCTTCTCAGTCAAACCGTACGGCAGATCCGAAAGCGGAACGACCTCACCGATCGTGCCATCCGCGAGAAACTCAACTCTTAGACGAACGCTGCCCTCGATACCGTTGTGTTTTGCCGTTTCGGTATAGCCCGCCCGCGGCTTATCGGTGATCGCGACTTCCTTTATGTTCGCGGAATTGCTCGGGGCCGGGGCTCGTTCCTGCGATATCACACGCCCTTTAGGTTCTTCGCCCTGGGCCGAAACGGAGACGGCGGTAAAGGCGCAAAACGCGATGGTGACGGCAACACGGCACAGGCCGGCAAAGCAGGGAATACGCATAGTTTAGCTCCAATGGAAAAAGGCTTTGACGAAGTGTATCATCAAAGCCCTTTGGCGTGAAGCAATTGTTTTCGTTGCTTAATTTAGGCTGAATGCGTCAGCCGGCTTGACCACTATTTCGCCGTTTTCGGCATCGACCATGAACCGCATTGCCGACTTCCACTGATTCGTTATCGGCAGCTTTACCTTCTGGTCTATATGCCGCTTCAGGAAGCGGGCACCGTATGCCGGGCTGTAGCCCTTTTCGGTCAATGCATTGACGGCGGCTTCGGTGATTTCAATGAATTTACCCTGCCGTTCCATGTTGCGTTTGACCTTGCCAAGATAAAGTCGGGCTATCTCGCGGACCTCGTCCATCGTCAGCGGCGAGAAAACCACGATCTCGTCGATACGATTACGAAACTCCGGCGTGAAACGCTGTTCAGCGGCCTTCATCACGTCTCCCTTGATCGCCATTACGTCGCCGAGCGACTTCATACCGAAGCCGAGCGGTTTCTCGTACTTCTTGAAGTTTTCCGAGCCGAGGTTCGAGGTCATGATGACGATCGCGTCGGAAAGATATACCTTCTTGCCGCGGCCGTCTGTGATCCAACCCTCATCGAAAGCCTGCAAAAAGATGTTCATCAGGTACGGATTCGCCTTTTCGACCTCGTCGAGCAGGAGGACCGTGTACGGATTGTCGCGAAGCTGTTCCGTAAGGACGCCGCCGCGTTCCGATCCGACGATACCTCGCGGCATGCCGATCAACTTCTCGATGCCGACAGTACCCTCGCCGTATTCGGACATGTCGATACGGATCATCTTGCCTTCATCGCCGAACATGAATTCAGCGACGGCTTTCGCAAGCTCGGTCTTTCCGACACCCGTCGGGCCGAGGAAGAGCAGCACGCCATCCGGCGCATAATGGTTTTCCTTAAGCGGACCCTTGTTCAGCCTAAGCCTCTCCGCGACTGCCCGAACGGCCTCTTTCTGACCGATCACGCGCTTGCCGAGATCTTCCTCCATGTGCGAAAAGCGGTCGGAGGTATCGCGATAGATCATATCCTTCGGAATGCGTGATTCCTGGGAAATGACATCGATGATGTGCTCGGGCCGGACCACGAGTTTTTCGGGCTCGTTGATCTCGACCTTTACGGAAGCGGTATCCAGCCAGCCGATCGCTTTATCGGGCAGATGGAGATTCCGAATGTACTTCGGCGACATTTCGAGGGCCGTGTTGATGGCTTCGTCAGAGATCGTGACCGAGTAGTTCTTTTCAAGACGGGGCTTGATGCCCATCAGGATACGACGCGTTTCATCGATGGTCGGTTCTTCGACCTTTACGAGGCGGAAACGCCGCGAAAGGGCTTCGTCCTCCGCAATGAACTCCTTGTATTCGGTCATCGTCGTCGCACCGATGATCCGCAATTCGCCGCGAGCAAGAGCCGACTTGAACATATTTGCGGCATCGGACGTCGTGCCCATCGCCGCACCGGCACCGATTATCGTATGCGCTTCGTCGATGAAAAGGATGATATTGTCCTTTTCCTTTACTTCGTCGATGATGCCCTTGATACGCTCTTCGAACATACCCCGGAGCATTGTGCCCGCAACGAGCCCGCCCATCTGAAGCTGGACGATGTGTGAATCACGAAGACGAGCCGGGACTTTGTCCGGTTCGAGTTCGATGAGCCGTGCAAGGCCCTCGACGACAGCCGTTTTACCAACGCCGGGTTCGCCGACAAGCATAGGCGAATTCGAGCGTTCGCGGTGCGAAAGGATCTCGATCATCTGACGGATCTCCTGTTCGCGGCCGATCGTTGGAGGGATCTTGTCCTGCCGGGCAAGTTTGTTCATCGAGACGCCGAAATGACGTAGGAAACTCGGAAGTTCGTATTTCTGGCGTACGCGTTCCTCTTCTTTCTCACGCTTGCGAATGCGCGTCCTAGCGGTCTGAGCCACCTCGTCAGAGGGAACCCCGAGATTCTGCAGGACATCGTTCAACAGGCTTCGCTCGTCGTTTGACAAGACATAGAAGATGTCGCCGGCATCGATGACCCGGCGGCCCTGCGAACGCGCGCGGTCCATCGCACGCTTGAAAAGTTCGGTCGTTTCCGGTGCTATCCGGAAGCCCGTTCCCGCGTGCTGACGGCTGTTCTCGAGGCGTTTCTCGATCAACAGCTTGACCGACCGTGGGTCGACCGCAAGGTCGCGCATGGTCGAACTGAACAGATCGTCCTCTTCCTGGGCGATCGCGTGCAGGATATGCTCGATCGAAACGTAGTTCTGATCTCTCTTTTTCGAAACTTCAAGTGCGGTTTCGAGGACCCTGCGCCCGCTGTCGCTGAATTTATCTTTGTAAGCGTCTATGTCTGCCATATCATTACTGCCCGGAAAAACACTGCGGTGGGCGGCAGGGCTTCTCATCCATGTTAGATGATAACACCTCGGTAACCGTGCCGAAAAGGTTTTTCCCTTGCTCGAAAAATTGCCTTACTACTCGCCTGCCGACTGGGCCATTGCCTTGCCGACCTGCACTCTTGCGGGCCTCAAAAGGCGGTCGCCGAATCGATAGCCGCGCGAATATTCCTTCGTGATCGTGCCGTCCAGTTCCGGTTCGACCGGGGCCATATCGACGGCCTCATGAAATTCCGGGTCAAAATGGGCCCCGACGGCGACAACTGCCTCGACGCCGACGCTCGAGAGCGCCTGCTCGAATGAGCGAGCAACGCCGGCGACGCCCGCTCTCAGGTTCTCGACCGATGCATCCTGTTCGCTGGCCGAGACCGCAAGGTTCAAATTGTCCAAAACCGGCAAGAGCGTCGTCAGGAAATTGAACTGATTCTGCTGAGCACGGTCCTCAAGCGTCTTGATCAGGCGGGCACGCATTTCAGCGGTTTCCCGTTCGAGGTTCTGCTTTGCTTCCTCGAACTTTGCCTGAACGCCTACAAGCTTTGATTCGGCGGCTTCGCGGCGTTCGGTTTCAGCCTTTAATTTTGCCTCAAGCTCGATCTCGCGCGGCGAAACTGCCGGCGCCTGGTTCTCGTCAGCGGATTGCGGGTCGTCAGCGATCCGTTCGCCGTTCGCATCAAAGCGACGCTTGTCGTTTACCTGTCTCTTATACACATCTGACGCTGCCGACGAGTTCCGAACGGTGTAGATC
>JAUCQE010000361.1 GCA_030372865.1 Pyrinomonadaceae bacterium | reverse complement strand
AGATCTACACCGTTCGGAACTCGTCGGCAGCGTCAGATGTGTATAAGAGACAGGCTAAATGCATTTTTCAATACATTAGCGAAAACTCTGTATTAACACGAAACGGAATCGTGTGACTTATCGTCTCTAAAATTCCCTGTCCGACCGTTAGCTCGTCCGGCTGCCAAACTGCGTCCGGCTTGAACTCTGTTAGGATAACCATTCCAACAGGAATAGGTTCCTCACCGGCCTTTCCCCCAAAATTCTCAACCGGGATACCGTCCTTTTCGCTCCAGAGTCTACCTTCGCTTCTCACCGAAAGGTCCCGGGCGAACGGATGGACATAACCTTTGCTGTCTAGAACTGCATACTCATCGGAGTAATACTCCGCTCCAAGCTTAACCAGTTCCACTACCAGCGACGTTTTCCCACAACCGCTGTTTGCCGGGATAACGATCGCCTTCCCTTTCCAACTTACCACCCCCGCATGAACAAAAACGAAGTCCTTAGCGAATTCCGAGATCCGAAGCCGCAGCAGGCGGATAAATAGCTCGGCAACGGCGTCGAAGCTCGACCCCTCAGTCAGTAATTCGCCGTCCCTCGCCAGGCTGAAAGTTCCGTCGTCAACACGATCAACCGTAAATACCTGTCGAGCCGGTTCGGCTGAATTGAGCCTAACGTTGCCCAATAATGCCTTGGCTGCGAGGACGAGCAGTTTCTCAAAGATCTCGGCATCATTCGATTCAATAAGAATCCCGACGCCGTATGACTCGAACGTAACCGAATGTCCGGCTGCGACAACTATGGAATCTCTATTTCCGTGCATCCGCTGGCCGCTTACTTCGGTTAAACACTCTGACGTCCTGCAAAGCTAACATTTTTGGGCACTTACGTCAAACGTTTTTTTCGCTCAACGAGAATAAGTATTCCAACCGACACTGCCGCAATGGATAGTGCTGCAAACCAAAATCTCGTTGTCGCGGCTGAAGTTGCCCACACGGTGATCAATGCAATTATTCCGGCGAGGATCGAATAAAGGACCGTTACAGACCTATGTTGCCATCCACTTCGGACAAGTTGTTGGTAAAGATGCTCTCGATGGGCGGTCCAAACACGTTCACCTCGCAGTAATCTTCGCAGAAACGTCCAGATCGTATCAAAAACGAACAACCATAACAGTGCAACTGCGATCAATGGTATATACGCGTCAATGTCGTTCGATTTGCCTATGAACAATATCGGTATCACCGCGAATACGAACCCCAAATAAGCGCTGCCGACATCTCCCATGAAGATCTTCGCCGGCTGCCAGTTATGCCAAAGAAAGCCCAGTGCGGCTCCGACAAGGACGGAGGCAAATATTGCAATCTCAACCGTTCCCGCGAGGTAGGCAATTGTTGCCCACCCTAGGCCGCTGACAACCGCTTGTGAACCAGCGATACCATCAATTCCGTCCATGAAATTGTAGGCATTTATCATCCAGACGATCCAAAGCCCTGAGACCAGCGATCCGAAGAACCCGAGGTCAAACGAACCCGGAACGGCTGTAATAGTGATGACATGCCAGTAACCAATATCAAAGATCACGAAAGCCGCGGCGATCGCATGCACCAAAAATCGTATTACAACAGACAATGATCTAATGTCGTCCAGCCAACTAACGGCGGCAACCATTATCGAAGAGATGAGAAATCCGAAAGAGATCTCGACTCCGGCCCACAACGATCCAAAAATGTAACCGGCGGTGCCTAAAACTACAATGATCACACCGCCTCCTCGAGGCGTTGGTACGGTGTGCGAACTGCGGTCGTTTGGTATATCGAGCAGTTCCCGACTGTGACTCCAACGGCGAAATATTGCCACTCCCGCGAACGAAAGTAACGCGGCGATCACTGTAACAAGCACAATCAACATACAGAATCCCGCGATCAACTTATTGCCGCGCGATATGCATCGATCGCACGTTCAAGTGAGTATTTCGAGACGGCAGCCTTTCTCGCTCGTTCGCCCATCGCAGCCAATTCATCGGCATCCAGTAGCAGGAAATCACTGACGACGTTGTTTAGGCTACAAACGTCGCCGGGTTTAACTACATACCCAACATTATCCTCTTCGGTCACACGCGCGATCTCGGACCCGGGTTCGGCGATCGCGAGGATCGGCTTGCCGGCTGCCAGGATGTTGTATGTCCGGCTCGGCATCGATACCCCTTTCATCTGGCTGATAAGCGAGACAATTCCCGCGTCGCATGCGTTTAGGAACTCGATCTGTTCGCTACGCGGTTTTGGGTCGAGGATCGTCACATTCGCGAGCTCTAGTTCTTTTACGGCCCTTTCAAGCCATGCGCGTTTCACTCCCGCCCCAAGAAAGACGAAATGCGGTCGGGGATCCGATCGCAATTCATCCGCGCATTTGACCAGGATCTCAATATCGTTCGGGTATCCCATATTGCCCGCGTATAGGAAGACGAACTTATCTTCGAGCCCGAGTTCTTTAATCAATCGATTTCCCTGCCGGGGCTGCGGTTTAACGGACTCGAGTTCGGCCCAGTTTGGGATCGTGACGATAGGAATATCAAGACCGGCGGTCTTGCGAGCAACTAACTCCTCCATATCACGCCCGACAACAATGATCTTCGACGCATACTTATAAAGCCAACGGTTGGCGAAGGCGAGCACTCGGGAAACGATCGAATGCGGCGAAGATTTTCCGACGGCATTCAAGATCTCCGGATAGTTATCGTGAATGAGGAGAATATATTCGGAGCCTTTGATCAAGGATGCGAGAGCCGCAATAAACGGTAAGAGAGGCGGTGTCGTTACCACAAGTACCTTGTCGCCCTGCTTTAGTTGGCTGACCGCCCGAAAGAACAAGGCAAAACTCAGGGTGATCATGTTGATCAACCGGAATGGAATAACATTCTTATCGAGTGTGGTCCCGAATGCCCTATAGATACTTACTCGGTTGTGAATTTCACGCTTTGCTGCTTTTGTGCCGCGTTTTGAATAGTTTGGCTGCCCGCAAAGCGCCGAGACTTCGAAATCCCCGGCAAGCCCTTCGGCGATCTTCGTCATGTAGTATCCAGTCGAGGTCTCTTCGGGATAATAAAGCTCCGTCACGACCCAGAGTCGACGATCAGGGGTTGTATGTGAGGCAGTCTCTGTCACAAATTCTTGGACGGGAAATGGCGATACTGTGGCTATGACCCGAATCTTCGAAGATTCGAAAATCCAAGCAGGATGTTAACCACGACGTCTGATACATTAACTGCCATATATTCCGGTGGCGCGGTCCAGGCTCCTTTGCGGGAAACAGCAACTCTTACGGTACGGAGCACAGAATCGGTTCGAGCACCGCTAAGAATATTGCTTCCGCATTCGATCGTTTCGGGCCGCTCGGTCACATCACGGAGCGTGACGTTCGGCACTCCGAAAATACAACACTCCTCTTGGACGGTTCCGCTGTCGGTAAGGACGCAGAAGGCATTCTTCTCAAGCTTCACAAAATCGAAAAAGCCCATCGCGTCGAGGAAGACCAAATTGTTGCTACCCGAAACTACACCGAACTCGCTCATTCGTGCGGCAGTTCGGGGGTGTACGCTGATCAGCACTTTCCTACCGTAATTCGTGGCGACCTCTTCGAGTCCGGCGAGAATGGTCCGCAGTCGGGATTCATCGTCCACATTCTCCGCTCGATGGAGTGTAACGAGAAAATAGTCACCATTCTTCACGCCGAATCGGTCCAGAGCCTCACTCGCGTCAATCCGCGATCCAAAATGATCAAGGACTTCCTTTATCGGGTTGCCGGTAATAAAAATTCGGTCTCGATCGATTCCTTCGCGAACGAGATTCTCTTTGCTGCGCTCGGTATATGGCAACAGGTACGTGCTCGAATGGTCGATGATTCGCCGATTCACTTCTTCGGGAACGCGGTCGTCGTAGCATCGGTTGCCGGCCTCCATATGAAAAACCGGGATCCCGCGTCGGGCAGCGATCATTGCCGAAAGAGCGCTGTTAGTGTCGCCAAGGATGAGTATCTTATCTGGGCGATGGTCTTCGATCGCAGCGTCGATCTTCGATAATATCTGACCTATCTGCCCTCCGAAACTGCTTGCACGTACCCCAAGATGCATGTCAGGCTGACGAACTTCGAGATCTCGGATAAAGATATCGCTCAAGCTCTCATGATAGTTTTGCCCGGTGTGAACGGTTATGTGCTCGCAAAGGCCATCGAGTTTCTTTAGTACAAGGCTGAGACGAATTATCTCGGGCCGTGTACCGAAGATCGTCATTATCTTCATAAATTGTGATGTGATCAGTTCCCTGCGATAAATCTTTCGATCTCGCCGCCGGCAGAACTAAGGAGTTCCCGCAGTTCTGCCCCGGAAATATTGTCATCCTTCGATGAATATTCCGCTGACAATGCTGGTGAAGCATCTTCCTCATCACGAAGTTCGGGCAAGACCGGAAGAATAACGTAATAATCTCCGCGCTCTATCGTACGGAAACACTCTTCTTCCGAGACCATGATTTCATGTACTTTCTCACCTGGTCGGATGCCGGTGTAGGTGATCGGAAGCTCTCTTTCGCCCATCAGGGCCTTTGCAACATCAGTGATATTCGCAGATTTTACCTTCGGTACGTAGGTCTCACCGCGCTTACCG
>JAUCQE010000360.1 GCA_030372865.1 Pyrinomonadaceae bacterium | reverse complement strand
GCTGTCTCGTGGGCTCGGAGATGTGTATAAGAGACAGACTCAGACCGACCCCGACCGTCTCCGAAAACTTAACTCCTTCTTCTTTTGGACGGCGTGGGCCTCGGCGGCAAACCGGCCGAACAATACGATCTCATACACAAGCAACTTCCCATCCGAGCCGCTTGTCGGAAACGTCCCGACCGGCTCGGCCGTCGTTTGGACCGGCGTCAGCGTGATCCTGTTGATCGCAAGCATCGGCGCGATGGTGTGGTTCTATGCCGGCTGGCACCGCTCGTCCGAAGAGCGGAATACGCCCGATAAAGACCCGCTGATCGGAGAGACGCTTACCCCGTCGCAGCGTGCGACGGTCAAGTATTTCATGGTCGTTTCGCTGTTGTTCCTGCTGCAGATCGTGATGGGAATAATCACGGCACACTACGGCGTCGAGGGCGGCGGATTTTACGGTATCCCGCTCGCGGAGTACCTGCCGTATGTGGTCTCGCGAACCTGGCACACGCAGCTCGGCATTTTCTGGATCGCGACGGCATGGCTCGCCGCGGGCCTTTTCATTGCACCTTATATCTGCGGATATGAGCCGAAGTATCAGAAGCTGGGCGTCGATGTTCTCTTCCTCGCGTTGCTGATCGTCGTGCTCGGCTCGATGGGCGGGCAATGGCTTAGCGTGATGCATATGCTGCCGGGCGACCTGTGGTGGTGGTTCGGACATCAGGGATACGAATACGTCGATCTCGGCCGCGTTTGGCAGGCCGCGTTGTTCGTCGGGCTGCTGCTGTGGCTGTTCCTGATCGGGCGGTCGGCGATCGACGCATTACGTCAAAAGACCGGAAGTAAATCGCTCGTGATGCTCTATTTGGTCACGACCGCGGGAATCGCTCTCTTTTACGCACCAGGCCTCTTCTGGGGAATGCGCTCGCACATCTCGGTGGTCGAGTACTGGCGATGGTGGGTCGTTCACCTCTGGGTCGAAGGCTTCTTTGAGGTCTTTGCGACGGTCGTTATCGCGTTCCTGTTCGCAAGGCTCAAGGTCATTGATCCCGAACACGCCGCGTATGCGTCGCTGCTCTCCGGTGCCATCTACCTGAGCGGCGGCATCATCGGCACGCTGCACCATCTCTACTTTGCAGGCACGCCGACCGTCGCACTTGCTTTCGGTGCGGTGTTCAGTGCACTCGAGATCGTTCCGCTCGTGTTCGTCGGTTACGAAGCCCTCGAGAACATACGCCATTCGAAGGCAAGGGACTGGCTTGCCCAATACAAGTGGGTCGTCTATTTCTTCGTCGCGGTGGCATTCTGGAACCTGGTCGGTGCAGGCATCTTCGGGTTCATGATCAACCCGCCGATCGCTCTCTATTACATGCAGGGCCTAAATACGACGGCCGTCCACGCACACGGTGCACTGTACGGCGTGTATGGAACGCTCGGCCTGGCACTGATGCTGTTCTGCCTGCGGGCTATGCAGCCGGAAAGAAAATGGAACACCAAGCTTTTGAGCTTTGCGTTCTGGGCGATCAATATCGGCATGTTCCTTGAGATCATGCTCAGCCTCCTTCCGATCGGCCTCTTACAGACCTATCAATCCGTAACGGTCGGGTACTGGTCGGCACGAAGCCCCGAGTTCATGCAGACGGACCTGATGCAGTTCCTCCGATGGATGCGAATGGTCGGCGATACGATCTTTGCGATCGGTGCCGTCGCATTCGTGTGGTTCGCACTGGACCTCATGATCAGGAAGCCGGTACCGGGCAGCGAACCGGTCGGCGAGCTGGTCGAAGCATAAACTCCCGCCAACGTACATGGCCCGGCATCCCCGCCGGGCCGTGTTGCGCCGCAGAGGCGGTTGACCTTTCCGTACCAACAGACTTATTTTTGTAAGACCCCACCGCAGCAAATCCGATCGATCAGGAAAGATAATAGAAATATGTCCAAGTTCAGCAATCTCGTATTGTTAGTCTTAGTTTTTGCAACAGCTGCCTTTGGCCAATCGGCCGCCAAGGTCACGGCGATAAAGGCCGGCAGGCTAATCGACACCGCAGCCGGCAAGGTCCTTGAGAACCAGGTCATTATCGTCGAAGGCGAACGCATCAAGGCGGTCGGCGCGAACTTGCCGGTGCCGGCAGGTGCGGAGGTGATAGACCTTTCCAAGATGACGGTCATGCCGGGCTTCACGGATTCGCATGTTCACATAACTGGGCAGGCGGGCACCTCTGAATACTATGAAGGTATTTTTCGCCGGACCTTTATAGACGAGGCCGTTTCTGCACATATCTATGCAAAACGGACACTCGATGCAGGGTTCACTACGGTGCGAAATCTGGGTTCGGGCCCGTTCGTTGATATCGCTCTCCGGAATGCTATAAACCGCGGCGAGTTTCCGGGGCCGCGGATACTTGCAGCAAATATGTATATCGGTTCGACCGGAAGCCACGGCGACCTGGTCGGGTTTTCGCCGTTTCTCGGTGAGCGCATGCCGCCGGAGATGTCGGGCGTAGCAGACGGTGTCGAGGCCGTAAGGCAGAAGGTACGATACCTGATCAAGTACGGGGCGGACGTAATCAAGTTCGGCGCGACCGCGGGCGTTTTAACCGAAGAGGCAAGCGTCGGAGCGCCGCAATACTCCCAAGAGGAGATGAATGCGATCGTCGCGGAGGCACACCTTCACGGGATCAAAGTCACGGCACACGCACACGGTGCCGAGGGGATAAAAATGGCGGTGAAAGCCGGTGTCGATTCCATCGAGCACGGAAGCTTTCTTGATGACGAAGGAATTCGCCTGATGAAGGAACGCGGGACGTACCTCTCGGCAGATATTTACAACGACGACTACATCCTTTCCGAATTTGCGAAGTTCGGAACGCCGCAGAAGATCATCGACAAAGAAAAACTCGTCGGCCGAACGCAGCGTGAGAATTTCAAGAAAGCGGTGCTCGCGGGCGTAAAGATCGCGTTCGGTTCGGACGCCGGTGTTTACCCGCACGGTTGGAACGCAAAGCAGTTCTCGAAAATGGTCGAATGGGGAATGACGCCGATGGGGGCGATACAGGCTTCGACCGTTAGCAACGCCGATCTTTTCGGCTGGAGCAAGGACATCGGCTCGATAACAGCCGGGAAGTTTGCCGACATCGTTGCGGTGCAGGGCGACCCGCTTGCTAACATCGCAATTCTCGAAAAGATCGATTTCGTTATGAAAGGCGGGGTTGTTTACAAGGGCGGGAAGTAAATCGCGTAGCGTCGGCGGGTTCGAGCTATTCGAGCCCGCCTTTTATATAGATCGCGGCACTGAAGGCGGCAAAGATGATGACGCTGACGAAGGCGTTGGTCGTGAAGAAAGCGGCGTTCATCCGCGAAAGGTCGTTCGGTTTTACGAGCGTGTGCTGATAGACAAGCAGCACGCCGACAATTCCCACGCCCGCAAATGCCGGCCAGCCGAGGCCGGAGAATACCAACAAGATCAGGAGGACAAAGTAGGCCTGGGCGTGGAAAAGCCGCGCGATCCAAAGGCTTTGGGCGATCCCGAACCGAGCCGGGATAGAACGAAGTCCGGCCTTTTTGTCGTATTCGTAATCCTGGCACGCGTAAAGCACGTCGAAGCCCGACGTCCACATCAGTACAAACAGCGAAAGGAGCAAAGGGATCTCGGAATCGATGGCTCCGCGGACGGCGATCCATGCGGCGGTCGGCGAGATCGCGAGTGCCCAGCCGAGCAGCACGTGAGCGAACGCTGTGAACCGCTTTGCGTACGAATAACCGAGCACGCTCAGCAAAGCGACCGGCGAGAGAGCAAAGGTGAGCGAGTTAAGTGAGTAGGCCGCGAGGATGAAAAGCCCGACGGACGCGAATAGAAATGCCCACGCAAAACCGACCGAGAGTTTGCCGCTCGGAAGTTCGCGGCCCGCGGTCCGCGGGTTGGCGGCATCGATATCGCGGTCCACGATCCGGTTGAAGGTCATCGCGGCCGAACGCGCACCGACCATCGCGAGGGTGATCCAAAGTATCTGCCGCCAAGTCGGCAAGCCGTTCGCCGCCATCACCGCACCTAGAAAGGCGAACGGCAGGGCGAACAGTGTGTGCTCGAACTTGATCATCTCGAGCGTCGTCTTAAGCTTTCCGAAAAAGGAACTCATTTGCTGTATCCGGGAAAGTCCGAATTCTAGCAAAACGGCAGGCGAAATGCAGTCGCCGTTTGGCAATCGCTGGCCGTACGGGTCAAAATATGTGCGACGCGAAAGCCAATGCCCAGCGGTAAGACACACGACATCATTACTTTAATGCTTGCAGCACCTGCGTTTGCGGCGGGCTACGCTGCATTTGGTGAGTTGCCGGCAGCGGCGGCCGGCACGGCGGCATTCGTTTTTGGAGGGCTGATGTTTGGCCCGGACCTCGACACCGCCTCGAAGCAGTACTCGCGGTGGGGAATTTTTAAGTTTTTGTGGATGCCGTATTCGGTGTTCTTTACGCACCGTTCCCGGTGGTCGCATGGGCTCGTTTTCGGAACGCTGATCCGCGTCGTCTATTTCATGGGCGTTCTGACGCTGGCGTCGTTCGCGGGGTCGTATCTTGCGGCCGCGTATTCGGGCGGCGACTTGCCGAGATTCGCTGAACTGCTCGATGCGTGGGGTTCGATCGGGGCATGGGCGCGTTCAAGCCTCGGCAGCCATATTCTTATCGCGGCCTTTGCCGGCATGTGGCTCGGGGCGGCGAGCCACACCTTTACCGACACGGCCGGGACGTACATCAAGACCGGCCGTATTACCGAATTTCTATAGCCTATTTTCCGGTCCGCGTCTGCGAGAGACGCAGTGCCTGGCGGCGTACGGCGTCGGAGACATTGCGGTTCTTCGAAAGCGCGGCAAGGTCTCTCAACTGCAGCCGCGTCAGGATCGGTAGCACGTTCGCGATCGGTGTCCGCGGGTTTCGTGCGAGGTTATGGATGATCTGGTAGCTTCGCGACCACTGACGGCTATTGGCGATCTGCCTCAAAACGTCCTCGGTTATCGACCTCATCGCGGCAACTTTTTCGATCTCCTGTTCAGTGATCCGCGGATTGCCGACGACGGCCTGGCAAACGATGCGGTTCGGGTCGCGGATCAAAATATTGCGGGCCTCGCGATCACCTTTCATTGCCAGCTTTACGCGGTCTTTCATGCCCATTCGCATGATACGGTTGATGACTGAAATGCGTTCGGCGGCAACCTCCATGCCGTCCGCGCTCATCTCGCCGATGATCTTATTGACGATGCTCTGCCGTTGTTCGGGAGTTTCTTCGTAGATCTCCTCGATATACTCAAGTCCGAGCCACGAATCGTCGG
>JAUCQE010000359.1 GCA_030372865.1 Pyrinomonadaceae bacterium | reverse complement strand
GAGTAAAGTCGCGTTAGCTTTCGGAGGACCCGGTGGACGGGGAAGGAAGATGATCCGAACAGTTGCGTTGATACTTGCCAGCATCAGTTTTATTGTTGTGATCGGCGGTGCGGTGTATGAGCATCTTGCGGTCGTGCCGGTTTGGTCTGCTGCCGTTCCTGCGTCGCTTGCGATGTATCAGGGAGAATACCGGTTGGCGGCGGAGAATTTCTGGATACCGATCCATCCGGTCGCGATAGTGCTTTTGACCATCGCTTTATTGTTGAACTGGAAGACGGCGAGGCGCTATTACGTGCTTGCAACGCTCTTGGGTTACGCCGCTGTACTTCTAACGACGTTCATTTATTTCGTTCCGGAATTGATGTCTCTGACGCAAACTGCTTACAGCACCACCGTCAACAGCGAACTGACCGGGCGTGCACAGACATGGGAGATCTTGAGCCTGGTGAGGCTCGGGTTTCTGATCTGTACGGCGGTGATTCTATTGCTAGGATTGAGCAAGAATGAAACGGCGGCAGTGGAAGGATTCAAATAATTTCCCAGGCGTCTTCGGTCTTCAAAAGTTTACCCATCAAAGCGGCGTGCACGGCATGGCCGCTTTTTTCGGCGGTTATTTTGCCGAGGACGGGGATGCCGACGAGGGCGACGTCGCCGATGATGTCGAGGATCTTGTGGCGGACGAATTCGTCGTCAAAGCGGAGCGGTGTTTCGTTGAGCATGCCTTCGGGCGTGAGGACGATGGCGTTGTCGAGCGAGCCGCCGAGGGCTAGGTTTGCCTTGCGGAGCATTTCTATCTCGTGCGTAAAGCCGAATGTGCGGGCAGAGGCGATCTCGCGGCCGTAGGAGCCGTTATCGGCTACGAAGGTAAAGGACTGGCGGTTGATGAAGGGATGCTGGAAATCGATAATACATTCGATCTCAAAGCGGTCCGAGGGTTCGATAGACATCTTGCGGTCGCCCTGTTCGAGTTCGACGCGTTCGAGCACACGAAGATATCGCCGCGGCGAGGCCTGCTCGACGATGCCTGCGTCGCGGATGAGGTCGATGAAATTCTCGCTTGAACCTGTCTCTTATACACATCTGACGCTGCCGACGAGTTCCGAACGGTGTAGATC
>JAUCQE010000358.1 GCA_030372865.1 Pyrinomonadaceae bacterium | reverse complement strand
GTATAAGAGACAGGATAATGCTCGTCGGTCTCGTCAAACCGCCGAAGAAACACACCGAGATCTCGCATCTACTCGTCCACGGCCGCGAGGATCGCCCGATCCCGTTCGACCGCAATTCTCTCGCCTTTCGACTTGTGCTCAACATCCGCGAAGAGACGCACAAAACTGCCGTCGAATTTCACCGCAAACGCCGCGAGAAACGCGATTTCACCTCGGAGCTGTCCGCAATTCCCGGCATCGGCGAAAAGCGAAAAATGAAGCTGCTGAAAGAATTCGGCTCGATCGAACGAATTGCGGCCGCCGCATTCGACGACCTGAAACGGGTCGTCGGCGCGATGGCCGCACGTGAGATATTCGATCATTTCGAACGCCAGCGAAACCTAGCCGGCAAGACGCCGCAAACCGATCCCTAGGGCTCGCTGCAAGCAAGCGTCCTTACCCTTGTAAAGATCTTCTTGAATTCCTTTTCGCGTTCCACTCCGCCGTCGGCCGGGTCATATTCGATAAAGCCGTTCGCACAATTCCACCAACCAAATGACATTGTTTCGACCAACGCGAACTTGAGCCGGTCGGGCGAAGCGTTCTCCTGATCCCAACGCCGCTGCAGACGGGCCGGGTCGCTGTTCTTAGCCTGCGAATCAAGGTTCACCTCACGCCAGATCTTTACCAGGTCCTCACCGCCCGCAATTATCGGTTCTGCGTATTTTAGCTTGCATGATTCG
Organism: Pyrinomonadaceae bacterium; assembly: GCA_030372865.1. Lineage (GTDB taxonomy): Bacteria > Acidobacteriota > Blastocatellia > Pyrinomonadales > Pyrinomonadaceae > OLB17. Next base: position 4,330 of record JAUCQE010000358.1, on the reverse strand, counting down.
GCGCCGTTATACGTTCGCAGCACCGCGGGATCGGTGTAGGCCCTCGCCGAAACACGCGTCAGCTCATACACCTGATCCAGTTCCTTCAGCTTCGCCGCACGTGCCTTTTCCCAATACGGAATTTTAACCAGCTTCAATGCGAGCAACTGCTCACGCTTCGCTTTATACTCGACGTCGAGTTTATCGATGTCCAGTTTGGCTATATCTTCATACTTCCAAACGGTTGCTGAAAATTGCAGCGGCACGCCCTGCATTTCATACAGCTTGTGCGTGTCGCGGATCTGCTCCGCCGAATGCTTCTTCGTGTCATACGTCGCCGAATAATCACAGAGCATATCGCTCCACTTGAACGTCGCCGTCTGCGCCGCCCCGACGATACAGAGAAAAAGGACCGCGGCCGATAAGCCAAGGACCCTAAACAACGCCGTACTGCTATTTGCTCTTATAACCATATTATTGCTGCAGATCAGAAACGATCACTGAAATAAATGACGCTCTATGCAACGATTTTTGCCCATCACTAAGGATTGAAACCGCGGAGGGTGGCCTGTGCAAAGTCTTCGATCGGGTCGAGGACGTTGATCGCCTTTTCGATCTCGTCGCCGTTGCCGAGCAGGACGACAAGGTCGTCAGCGTGCAGCCTGCATTTCGCACCGGGGTTTATCTTCGTATCGCCTTCGTGGACGACCGCGACCACGGTCGCTCCCGTCCTGCCGCGAAGGTCGAGTTCGCCCAGCGTCTGGCCAATCGCCGGCGAGCCCTTCCTTATCTGCACCGACTCCGTGCTTTCGGACTGCATACTGAGGTCAAGCTCGACTGTGCGCGTCGTCGGTGCGGAGGGCGTTCGGAGCATCTCATAGCCCTGCTCGCGGATCCTTTCGATCTGCCCTTCGATGACCTTTCTCGAAAATCCGAAGCGGTGCAGCACGCGGGCAAATATCTCGATGCTCGTCTCAAACTCCTCGGGAATCACCTCATTTGCACCAAGGTCGTAAAGCTCGGTGATCTCCGCTACGTAACGCGTGCGGACAATGATGTAAACATTCGGATTCAGACGGCGGGCCTGCTGAACGGTCAGCCGGGCACCATGCGGGTCAGACATCGCAAGCACGATCGCGGATGCGTCTTCGGCCTTTGCGTGCTTCAACACTTCACCGCGGGTCGAATCACCGTAGTTTATCTTTTCACCGGCAGCCCGTGCGCGGCGGACCGTCTCTGAATTCAGGTCGAGCACGATATACGGCACCCCGACCGCCCGCAGCACGCGGGCGAGGTTTCGGCCGTTGAGGCCGTAGCCGATGATGATAACGTGCTTTTGCAACCCGCCGCTGGATGTCAGGTGAATGTCGTCTTCCTCTGCATTGTCGACGTCCTGCCGCTTTCCGTCCTTCATAACTCGCTGGATCAGGCTGCCGAATGCGGGTGCGTAGGCGATCATGAAAGGCGTCGCGATCATCGAGATGACCGACGCCGCAAGGAACGCCTGGTAGTCGGCGTCGGGCAGGAGGTCCGCGATTCGTCCGGATTTCGCCAGCACGAATGAGAACTCTCCGATCTGTGCCAAACCGAGTGCCGCCATCGCAGAGACCCGCTGCGGAAATCCCATCAACCGGACGATCGCCCACACGATCACGGCCTTGCCGAGCATCAGCCCGGCCACGAGAAGCAGCACCCAGCCAAGGTTTGCCGCTAGCGCGCTCAACGACAGCAGCATCCCGATCGAGACGAAGAAGAGGCTGTTGAATACGTCGCGGAACGGCAGTATATCGGCGGTCGCCTGATGGCTGAACTCCGTGTCTGCGAGTACTACGCCGGCGATGAAGGCGCCGAGAGCGAGCGACATCCCGAAGTGCGACGTTACCCAAGACATCCCCAATGCGGTCAGGACGATCGTTAGCAGAAAGATCTCGGTGCTCCGCATTTTGAACACCTGCCGCAGGAATCGCGGGATTATCAGCCAGGCCGCGAACACGATTACGATCAGGGCGAGCAGCGACGAACCCAAATCGAGCGCAATGCCGGTAAACGAAACGATGTCTTCGCCGCCCAGAAGCGGGATGATCAGCAGCATCAAAACGACGGCGATATCCTGAAATAGCAGGATGCCGATGCCGACCTTTCCGTGCGGCGAATCGACCTCGTTGCGGTCCACATAGGCCTTCAGCACGATCGCCGTGCTTGAGAGCGCGATCAAAAACCCAAAAAAGATCGCTTGCCGCAGTTCACGCCCGAAAGCCATCGAGATGCCGACCGTCGCCGCAATTGTTACAAGGACCTGCACGCCGCCGCCGATCAGCACAAGCCGCTTCATCTCGACCAGCTTGCGGATCGAGAACTCGAGCCCGATCGTAAAGAGCAGGAGCATCACCCCAATCTCGGCAAGTATCTCGATTCCCTCGAGTTGGCGAACAAACCCCAGCCCGTACGGCCCGATCGCGATGCCCGTCAGCATCAGACCAACCAGCAGCGGCAACTTCAAACGCAGGCAAATATAAGCAACCGGCAACGCGGCCAGGATTATGATCAACAGCTCGTTGAACAACTGCGGAGTATGCATCTTGCGTTAAATCATAACTTAGATGTCCACAGTCATTCACCCTTTATCCGCAAAACCCTAAAAAGCTGGGAACTGGTAACTCGAAACTGGCAACTGGCCTGAAACGCCTCGGCGTCTTTTTCAGCGTTCTCCGCGTTGAAAAGTTCCTTTGAACGTAGAGGCCGCTGGGACGAAGACGCAGAGAGTTTCCCGTAGAAGCAACTGCGTCTGGCGTCAACGTAAGGCGTACCGTTATTGCAACATTCTCGCATTTGTGATACAATTACGTCAGTTGCGGCACTGCAGCCGTGATACGCCCTTTGCGAACGTCTACGTCTTCTCTCGGCGGCCCACTGTGTCATTTTAAGGAGAAAGGAGAAAGTGAAGAACTGTTCAAAAGCCCGCGCGTAAGCAAGGGCGGTATCAGGACGTTGAAATAAATGAGAGATGAGAAGTGAGAGGTCCGAAACTGAAATTTGAGATCTGAAGTATTAAATTTGAAATTTCAAAGTCCATCTCACAACCGTCTCAGCATCGTCTCATGCCGTCTCAAAATCGTCTCATGCCGTCTCAACAGCGTCACAGGCCGTCTCACGTCGTCTAAAAACCGTCTCACATGCCATGCGCGCGCACTGAGACGAGACGATTTGGGTGCCGTATTTGTTGACGGCGGCATTTTTTGGTTAAATATCGGTTTGCTTCCAATCGTCAGATCATCACTATGAGTAACGCATATTTCGATTCGATCAGTAAGTACGCCGAGGCCGACTGGCTCACCGCCGTGGAGTCGCTGGCACCGTCCGTTCACGAGGTTGACCGCGCCGCCGTTCAGATCTGGTTCCGCTTTTACCCGCTCGACCTCGAGCGCTATCTCGCCGCCGCCGAAAACCCGGAAGAAGCAATGCGCGGCCTCGCCCTGCAGGGCGATTTCGGGCTCGCGGATAAGATCGACACCTCGCACCGCTTTCTTTACGGCCACCGCTACTGGCCGCAGGCCAAGGCCGCCATCGAGGCCCGTGCCGCCTCGGGCGAGCAATTCGGCGATATCGCTTCGGAGATCAAGGCCGTAGCGAAAACGGTCGCCGATGCGGCAAAGGCCAATGAATCGTTGACCCTTTCGATCGCCGCCGCCGGCCTCTACACGCTCGCCCACGTCGGGCTCGACGCCTTCAAGGCAGCCAGCGGCATCGCCGCAAAGCCCGCCGGCATCATGGCCAAATCGCCCGACGCGATCGTCGCGGAACGCGCCAAGGACGATTCGCAGGGCATGTTCGGCTTCCTGAAAACGGTGGACAAGAAATTCTCGGTCATCCGCGATGAATACACCGGCGGCCGCTTTCCGGTCATCAACGAGGAAGACGTCGCATCGGCCTCGCAAAAGGACCACTCGCAGGACTGGCAGTCGATGGACGACCGCTGCTGGGATGGCCCGGTGCCGATCGAATGCACCTCGGCCTCGTGCGGCACCTGCTGGGTCGGCGTGCTCGGCGGCGCCGAAAAGCTGACCGAACCCTCCGCCCGCGAACGCAAGCAAATGAAGGTCTTCGGCTATAACCAGCCCGACGACGCAAAGCCGTACCTCCGCCTCGCCTGTCAGGCAAAGGCGACCGGCAATGTCACCATCGTCATACCGCCATGGAATGCCGTGTTCGGCAAAAAGGTCCGCGGCAACGTCGAGGACGTCGAGCTCGAACCGGCGACCACGTCGGCCAAACGCCTCCGATCGGTCGTCCAGGACGCGATCTCAAGCAACCTGTCTCTTATACACATCTGACGCTGCCGACGAGTTCCGAA
>JAUCQE010000357.1 GCA_030372865.1 Pyrinomonadaceae bacterium | reverse complement strand
GGGCGACGAGGGTGAAAAAGCAGAGGCAGCGCAGCTACGCGAACGTCTGGAGACCGCCGACATTCCCGACGATGTCCGCAAGGAGGCCGAGCGCGAGCTTAAGCGAATGGAGGCTTTGCCTCAGTCGGCCCCGGATTATCACGTTATCCGCACCTATCTTGAATACGTGCTTGAGTTGCCGTGGCGAAAGGCGAGCGAAGAAAAGCTCGATCTTGTCGAAGCGCGCAAGATCCTCGATGAGGACCATTACGGGCTCGAAGACGTAAAGGAACGCATTCTCGAATCGCTTGCGGTCGTAAAGCTGCGGCCCGATTCAAAGAGTCCGATCCTTCTTTTTGTCGGCCCTCCGGGTGTCGGCAAAACGTCGCTTGGGCGTTCGATCGCCCGCTCGCTCGGACGTGAATTCGAGCGGATGTCGCTCGGCGGCATGCGAGACGAAGCGGAGCTTCGCGGTCACCGCCGCACCTATATCGGTGCGATGCCGGGCCGCATCATCCAGGCACTTCGCCGCGTCGGCGTCAACAATCCCGTGATGATGCTTGATGAGATCGATAAGCTAGGCAACGATTATCGCGGCGACCCGGCGGCAGCCCTGCTCGAGATACTTGATCCTGCGCAGAACAACACGTTCCGCGACAACTATCTCGACCTTCCGTTCGATCTTTCAAAGGTCTTCTTTATCGCGACCGCGAACTCGCTCGGCCCGATCCCGATGCCGCTCCGCGACCGCATGGAGATCATTCACATCGCCGGCTACAGCGACCGCGAGAAGTTGAACATCGCAAAACAGTATCTCGTCCCGCGGCAGATAAAAGAGAACGGATTGCAGGAAGGTCAACTTTCACTGACCGACGCGGCCATTAACCTCCTCACCTCGCGGTACACGCGCGAGGCGGGCGTCCGCCAGCTTGAACGCACCGTCGGGAATCTGGCACGCAAGGTCGCGCTCAAGGTGGCCGAAGGTTCCGTCGAAAACGTGACTATTGACGCAAGTGACATCCGCGAGTATCTCGGTGCCCCGCGGTTCCACCCCGAACAGGCGCGTCAGGAAATGCCCGCCGGCGTCGCGACCGGCATGGCCTGGACGGAAATGGGGGGCGAAGTTTTATTTATCGAAGCGACGCTTTTGCCGGGCGGCGGCGGTGGACTTACGCTCACCGGCCAACTCGGCGAGGTGATGAAGGAATCGGCGATGGCTGCCCGCAGTTACCTTTGGTCTCACGCCGTCGATTTCGGCATCGACCCCGAAAAAATAAAGCAGAACAGCGTCCATCTTCACGTTCCCGCAGGGGCGATACCTAAAGACGGCCCGAGTGCGGGCGTCACAATGGCCTCTGCCCTTGCGTCGCTTTACACCGGCCGCAAGGTCCGGACGGACACGGCAATGACCGGCGAGATCACGCTCTCGGGTCTGGTGTTCCCCGTCGGCGGCATCAAGGAAAAGGTCCTTGCCGCTCACCGTGCCGGCATCCGGCGGATAATCCTTCCCGCACAGAACGAAGCCGACCTCGACGAGATCCCGGCCGACGTTCGCGGCGAACTTGAGATATTTCCTGCCGTTAGGGTCAGCGACGTTCTAAAAGCCGCGCTCGAACCCGAATCCGGCACATCCGCCACCCCCGAAAGCGGCTCCGGCATTCACATGCCATCGCTCGACGGGCCGAAAACCGAGCAGCCTGCCGACCGCCTGATCGCGAAGGACAGCTGATCTGGAAACGAAACTTGATGCACACCGGCCCGCTTTTTTATTGCGGGCCTTTTTCATTTGCCCTCAAAAAGAAAAATCGCGAAAAAACTCGCAAAAATCGAGCTTTCCGGTGGAAAAACATTGATGAAACCGTGTATGCTTAAGCGTTAGGCGTTTGGGGTTTCGGTCACATCTAAAATCTTACCTTTATTCGGTGTTTTGGGGCGGCGCCGTCACTTGCCAGTTCTCCTGATCTTGAACGGGGCTTCGGCGCTCGGGGTTGTAATACAAAATGGCATTAAAATCTTTATTTAGTTTGTTTTCCAGCGATCTCGCGATCGATCTGGGCACGGCAAATACACTGGTGTACGCAAAGGGCCGCGGCATCGTTGTATCTGAGCCGTCGATCGTCGCGATCAATAAGGTCACCAACCAGGTCGAGGCCGTGGGCCGCGATGCAAAAGAAATGCTCGGCCGCACACCGGGTAACATCGTCGCCATTCGTCCGATGAAGGACGGCGTGATCGCGAATTTTGAGGTCACGGAGAAGATGCTTCAGCACTTCATCCGCAAGGCCCACAACGGCAAATCGTGGGTCCGCCCGCGTGTCGTCATCGGCATTCCGTCCGAGATAACGCAAGTCGAACGGCGGGCGGTCGAGGATTCGGCATATCGTGCAAAAGCGTCCGAGGTCTATCTCGTCGAAGAAGCCATGGCCGCCGCGATCGGTGCCGGGCTTCCGATCACAGAACCGCACGGCAACATGGTCGTCGACATCGGCGGCGGAACGACCGATATCGCCGTCATCTCGCTTTCAGGCATCGTTTATT
>JAUCQE010000356.1 GCA_030372865.1 Pyrinomonadaceae bacterium | reverse complement strand
CAGGACCTTCCCACTCCGCAGTCTTCTTTTCCTGCTTTTGGTTTCCGGTATAGCTTATTCCCAAACGCCAAGGGTGTTCCAGGAGCAGTTCGTCCTAAGATCGTTGGGCAAGGTCCAAGCGGCGCAGATAACGTACTCGGCCGTTTACGGCAACGGGCAGTTTGCCCCGACGCTTCAGGCATTGCGGAACGTCGAGATGATCGACGCGGCACTCGCCTCCGGAACAAAGTACGGCTACGTTTATTCGTATACAAATATTCCATCCACGCCGACGGAACCCGCAGGATATCGGCTGACGGCAACGCCGCGGCTTTACAGGAAAACCGGGATCAATTCGTATTACATCGATGCCGCGGGTGTGCTCCGCGGCGGCGACCTCGGCGGAAGGCCTGCGACGGCGAGCGATCCGGTTCTGAATATCGACCTCTGCACGAACGGCGGCATTCCGCAGAACGAACATTGCACGGTAGCAACGGTCCGGAGTTTCCACGGAGCGCAGGCGACATATGCGGCGACGGCCGGAAACGGCAATTTCGGGACGCTCGCACAGCTTGCGAACGCCGGGCTTGTTGATGCGAGGCTTGCCGGCGGGACACTTCGCGGGTACTCGTACACGGTCACGGTCGTGAACGCGAACGGTCAAACGCCGGCCGCATTTACGCTTTCCGCGGTGCCGCAAAATTACGGAACGAGCGGTGTTAGATCATTCTTCATCGACCAGACCGGCGTACTCCGCGGGGCAGACCGACAAGGACAGCCCGCAGGCCCGAACGACCCGCCGATCGACGGCTTAAAATAATTATCAGGGGTTAAGAAGGACGAGGAGGCGGTCGGCCCAGTCCGAGCGGGTGCTGCGGAGTATTTCGTACTGGATCTGCGCCATGTCGCGGTCGCCTTTTTTCAGGTAGGCGCGACCGAGGTTGTAGCGGGCCTTGTCGAAATCGGGGTCGTAGCCGACCGCGCTGTTGAAGGCCATCAGGCTGTCGTCGGGCTTGTCGAGCTCGAGGTACGCTTCGCCCAGAGA
>JAUCQE010000355.1 GCA_030372865.1 Pyrinomonadaceae bacterium | reverse complement strand
CGGAACTCGTCGGCAGCGTCAGATGTGTATAAGAGACAGGAACTGCTCACTGCTTACCGCTAACTGCTTACTTTTATGGAAAGACTTCAGAAACTGATCGCCCAAGCGGGGGTTGCGTCACGACGTGCCGCGGAAGAGCTTATTAAGGCCGGCGACGTTACGGTCAACGGCGAGGTCGTGACGGAACTCGGCACAAAGGCCGACCCGGAAAAAGATCACATAAAGGTCCGCGGCAAGCTGATCAACAACCTGCTAAAGGCCCGCGAAAACGCGTATATTCTGCTGAATAAACCGAAAGGCTATCTCTCGAGCGTCTCCGACCCCGAGGGACGGCCGCTGGTAACCGACCTTGTAAAAGGCCACGGAAAGCTTCACCCTGTCGGCAGGCTCGATTTCAATACGGAAGGGCTGATAATTCTGACAAACGACGGCGAATTCACCAACAAGGTCGCCGCGTCGAAGAAGATCCCGAAGGTTTACTCAGTGAAGGTCAAGGGATTGCCGACCGAGGTCGCGATAAGAAAACTCTCCCGCGGCGTGAGGCTGGAGGACGGCTTCAGGACCGCTCCGGCGGAGATCAAAACACTGAAACCGACCGACAAGAACGGCTGGTACGAAGTGACACTCTTCGAGGGCCACAACCAGCAGATCCGCAAGATGTTCGATTCGATCGGGCATTCCGTCGTGAAACTGCGCCGAATGCGTATTGGCGAAATTACCGATCGCGGCCTGGCCGTCGGCCGCAGCAGAAAACTCACTGCCGATGAGGTCCGTTCGCTTATCACCGGCGGAAAGCCGAAACGCTAGCGGATCAACGCCCGTTCCTCGACCATCAGGCAAAGATCTTGAACGACCTTGATTCCCGCCTTTGCGAATGTCTCGGCCGCCGAGTCGTTCCTGATCCCTGCCTGGAACCAAACCGAATCCGGCATGACCGCAAGTATTTCCTCTACGTGCTTGTCGATGTCCGCAGGGCGGCGAAATACATTCACCATGTCGATCTTGCCCGGGATATCACGCAGGTCTCGATCGACCTTTTCACCGAGGATCTCTGTGACCTCCGGATAATAGACCGGCACCGGGACGATCTCGTAACCGCGATCGTGCATGTATTTCGCAACAAAATGAGCCGGCTGGGCCGCGTGGCTCTCGGGCTTGATCCCGAGCACCGCGATCCGGCGTGTGTTCCGCAGTAATTCCGCTAGTTCGGCGTCCGACGTCAGGATATTTTCTTTCCAATCCATGTAATCAAAGTCTAAACGCTGCTGAGAATCGTCGCAATTTTCGCTGGTCGAAGCCGAAAACTTGTGGGGCTGAATCTCATTATGGCAATATAACGTATAATT
>JAUCQE010000354.1 GCA_030372865.1 Pyrinomonadaceae bacterium | reverse complement strand
GGTCGCTGCAGTCCAGAGCTGCCGCGGTTCGCACACTCATACGCTCGTCGTTGATCCGAAAGACAAAGAGAACGTTTACGTTTATGTCTCGGGAACTTCGTTCGTCCGCCAGGCAGAGGAACTTCCGGGCTGTTCGGGCGGTGCTCCGGATAAAGACCCCAACACTGCGCTTTTCCGTATCGAGGTCATAAAGGTCCCGCTCGCGGCCCCGCAGGACGCGAAGATCGTTTCGACCCCGCGTGTTTTCGGTGATGAAAAGACCGGCAAGATCAACGCCCTCGACGACGGCGGTTCGCACGACAACAAGGGACGTCCGCAGGAAACCAACCAGTGCCACGACATCACGGTCTACTCCGAGATCGGTTTGGCCGCGGGTGCATGCGCGGGCAATGGCATCCTGCTCGACATCAAAGACCCTGTAAACCCGAAGCGCGTTGAGGCGGTAAACGACCCCAACTATGCGTACTGGCACTCCGCGTCGTTCTCCAACGACGGTAAGAAAGTGGTCTTCACCGACGAATGGGGTGGCGGCATGGGGCCGCGTTGCCGCGAGAACGACCCGGACAAATGGGGAGCGAACGCGATCTTCACCCTTAACGGAACGGAGCTGACCTTCGGCAATTACTACAAGCTTCCGGCGGCTCAGACTGCGGTCGAGAACTGCGTGGCACACAACGGTTCGCTTATTCCTGTTCCCGGCCGCGATCTTAAGATCCAGGCTTGGTATCAGGGCGGGCTCAGCCTGATGGACTTCACGGACCCGGCAAATCCGGTCGAGATAGCTTATTTCGATCGCGGGCCCGTTGAAGAGAAGATGCTGGTCATGGGCGGTTCGTGGTCGGCCTACTGGTACAACGGCCGCATCTATTCGTCCGAGATCGCACGCGGCCTGGACATCCTCGAACTCACGCCGTCCAAGCATCTTTCTCAGAACGAGATCGATGCGGCAACGGCTGTGAAGGTTCCGATGCTCAACGTTCAGAGCCAGGAGCGTTATGTTTGGCCGAATTCCCTGACGGTCGCAAAGGCGTACGTCGATCAGCTTGAACGGTCCGGAGAGCTTTCTGCCGCGGACGTCGCGAGCGTACGCAAGGCGATCGCGGATGCTGAGCGGACGAAGCTGGGCAAGAAGGAAGCGAAGGCGCTTGAAGGTTTGGCGAAGTCGATGCAGGGGAAATCCGCGTCGGTCAAGAGCGAAGCCGGAAAGGCGCGTCTCGCGGGCTTGGCGGCCGTGCTTCAGAAGCCGGTGATCTAAACCTTGCCCACAACGCCGGGAAAGTAAAAAAGAGCGGCCGCAATGGCCGCTCTTTTGTTTTGCCTTGAAACGCGGCGGATGCGTGTCCGCCTGCAAAATTACGGGTTCACGGTCACATAGACCGGGTCGCTGACGATGCCGTAATCTTCATTACCTTTCCTGAGTTGGACCCGCACTTGGATTTGTTCGGGGTCGCCGATGGCAGACGGAGCGATATTCACGTCGGCCGACTTCCCGGTCGCGGAATCCGTCTTCGTCCACGTGCCGTTCTTCCGCAAAATATAGATGTCCCACATGCTGGCCTCGCCGCGGTTTGATACGACGACGGAGAAAAGGTAGTTGGACGCGGACGCGAAGACCTCGATCTCGGGTTTCACGGTGTTGGGATCAGGTTTCGGAGGCGTCCCTGTCTCTTATAAACAAATCCGAGCC
>JAUCQE010000353.1 GCA_030372865.1 Pyrinomonadaceae bacterium | reverse complement strand
CACCGTTCGGAACTCGTCGGCAGCGTCAGATGTGTATAAGAGACAGTGGTAACCTGCCTGAACCTTCTTCACGTTATCCAGATCTTCCGGGGAGAAAAGCTGGGTTCGAAATAGGCCGATTACCAGTTCGGTCTCCGAGCGGATGACCTTCTTGATCCCCTCCGGAGCCTCGCCGTTCCAGTTGGGCCCGGCAATCAGAAAGTTCCCGCCGTCGTTTCCCGTGGTCCGAGTGCCGATATAATCAAAGTTGTGCGTGTAGGCGTCGACCAACTGCACACTGAAATACCGGTCCCCTTCGATCACGGGTACGGTGATAACGATCGGCTCGGCGCGCAGATCCATCCCGAGCATGGAATAAGGCGTATCTGAGTTCGGCGTTTGGACGACCTTATCGTCAGGCGTATAGACTCTTGGTATGTTGCGGATCTGGTTCCACGGAGCTTTGAATTCGGGGTTCTTGTCATCGACATATGAGGCGTACTCGATACGGTAATTGTCCACCATAGGAAAACCGTACACAAAGGCCTCCTTTGCGATCGCCCGTGCCTGCTCCGGAGTGATGTCCATGGCGGACCTCGCACCGCTCGCTGCGGCACTAACACTAGATTTATTCAATTCCGTTGTCATTTTATTACTCTCCCTTATCGAGTTTGTTCGGCGTGCATGGTAAACACGCTCCCTGCGACGAGAGTATCCGGAAGGGGCGATGCTGGTAACTGTTACTTTATACAGGCGCGGCGTTCTTTTGCTGCGGTGACAAGCCGAGGTCACGCCGAGGCGGTTGAGGGTGGGCCGGGATCGGCCGTAATAGCAGCGGGCAGTTCGACGTTCGCTTCTATCCTCGTACCGGAACCGATGACAGACATTATCGATATTTTGCCGCCGACGCCGCGAATACGTTCCTGCATACTTATCAAACCTAACGATTCCTTGCCTCTGACACTGTTCGGATCGAACCCGTTCCCGTTGTCCGATATCAGCAGGCTAAGCACATTTCGCTCGACCGCCAGTTCCACGTTCAACATGCTGGCTCCGCTGTGCTTGACGGTGTTCTGCACCGCTTCCTGCGCGATTCGGTAGAAACAAAGGGCGATGTCGTTCGGGGGGGCCTTTGGAACGTTAACGGCGTTGAACCCGATCTTGAGGCCGTGTGCCGCCGTCGCCTCGCGGCAAAATCCACGAAGCGCGGATTCCAAGCCAAGTTGGGTGAGCTTGGAGGGATGCAGTTCATGCGAGATGCGATGGACATCCGACGACAGCTTCTGGATCTGGTCGGTAAGTTTATCGACCTGATTCCTGATCGTCTCGGGGCTATTTGAATTTCCAGTTAGAGATTGAAGCTGTATCGATAAGAGTGCGAGGCTTTGGCTTAGGTCGTCGTGAAGTTCGCGGGCAAGCCGTGCCCGTTCCTTTTCCTGCGCGTCCATTAGCCGGTGGCTTAGATCATGGGCTTCGGCTTCGGCCAGCTTTCTCCGGGTGATGTCCACCGAAGCTCCGCGAAACAGCTTTTCGCCGTTTTCCTGCAGCCGGGCCTGGCCCATTGATCTGATCCAGCGTATCTCGCCGTTTCGCAGCATTACGCGGTATTCGGCCTCATACACCTCGTCGCTAGCTATGGCGGTATTCTGTATTTGCTCGAGCGTCCTCCGGTCATCGGGATGGACCTTGCCCATGTAGCTGCTAACGGTAACCGTCTCCTCGGCGTCGAACTCGAACAGCTCCCGCATTTTCTGACTGACCCATAAGCTGTCAGTGCCGAGCTCTCGCGACCAAATGCCGACGTGGCCCGCACTCGCCGAGAGGTTCAGCCGCTCCAGCGTTTCGGTCAGTTCGCGTTCGCGATCGGTCAGCTCACCGGCAAGTTTTGCCGAACGCCGAAGGTCATAATCGAACTCGAACGCCATTCCGACGACAACGAACAGAAATGCCGGGCTCGCGAAAGGAGGGAGCCTCACCGAAAACCAAATGATGGCCGCCGCCATTGCAAGCGAGGTCAGGCTCAAAAGTGCGACCCCGCCGCCGAATATGAGTGCCTTGCGGTGTTCGCCGCGCCTCCACACGCTGATTAGTGCATCGAGCGAATACGCAAGCAGCAGGATCAGCGTCAGCGCCTGTATCGCATGCCACGGGTTCGGAACGCCGATGGGGTACGAAAGCTGTTCGCCGAGGATCGTCACCTGCTCGACCGCCGTCATCTCTAGAAACTGAATGTTCACGGGCATTGCGAAGTTGATCGCAAGCCCGATGGTCCTGAGCACTATGAGCGAACCAAGCAGCCACTTTCTGCCGGCCCGGAGATGAAGGTGCAAAAAGACCGCGAGTGAGACGATCGAGCCCCAACTGGCGATCTGGCTCCATCGCGCGATCTGCCCAAATATCACGGGCGATTCGGTCTTCAGCCACGCGGCCTCGAAAAGCGAATAGACGACGCCAAAGAAGCAAACGAAGACCATTGCCAAAAGGTCGAGACGCTCGCGCTGCCCGAACCAAAGACGCAGATTGATAGCTCCGAGCGCGAAACACAATGCGGCGACTATCAGTACGCTGTGGGTGATCAGGTCCATTTAATGCGAAAACCGCCCTTGCAGGATTCGTAGCCGATCGTAATGTATCAGTAGTTGTACTTTCGATGCCGTGACGAGGGTCACCAACTGTACTCACGGCGTTTCGCTGCTATTTCTCGAGTTTCAGATTCGTCAGCTGCCATTCGCTCTGGAGCGACTCGACCTCAACCTCTTCGCCCTTATTGAACCTGAAGCTGACCGCCGGCACGAGGATCCCGGTGCTTTTTCCATCGCCGCTCGCGACGTTGACCTCACCTGAGATGCCCAGGATATGCGTATAATTTGTGGTATCTTATGTGTTGAAACGCACGCGCATTTTGTGTGGTTAGCTGAGCGGGCGTCGCGGTGCGTCGGCCGCGGGTAATGATGAACCAACTTGTCGAAAATTTCGGCAGTGAACTCTGGGAAAAGATCACAAGGCTCAGCGTGAGGCGGACCTACGGCCCGAACGAACTGATCTTTTCCGAGGGCGAAAATGCGGAGTTTCTGCCGATCGTTATCTACGGTCGCGTTAAGCTGATCCGCTTTCCGGAACCGGGCAAGGAAGTGATCCTTGGTGTGTTCGCCTCGGATGCGGTCTTCGCCATCCCGCCCGCTATTGAAGGCACGACTTTCCCCGCCTCTGCGGTCGCCGCCGAGAAAAGCGAACTGCTTCTTTTGCCGCGGGAAGATTTTCTTGAATTGATGGGATCGTCGCCGGAGTTTTCAGCGTCGATCATGCGGCGGATGTGCGGCCTGCTCCGCGACAAGGCCGAGAGAATTCAGATCCTCGCGACCCGTTCCGCCGATGTACGCGTCGCCGGCGTCATCTTAAAGCTCGCCGACGCCGCTCCGGAAAGCAAAGTAAAACGGATAATGTACCGCCGCCAGGACGTCGCACAGATGGCCGGTCTCACGACCGAGGCCGCGATCAGGTCGATAAGAAAACTCGCCGACATGGGCCTTTTCCGAATTGTTCAGGGCACCATCTGCCTCGAATCGACCGACCCGCTTCGCGAGTTCATTCGCACGTGAACGGCATGATCAGGATCATCGCAGATTCCGCCGCCCGCCTGCAAAATTTAGCAACGGAGGCCAACGCAAAATGAAGATAAGAATTCGCGGCAACAGCATCCGCCTTCGCCTCGGCCAGACCGAGGCCGCCATGCTCGCTCGCGGCGAGACGGTCGAGGAATTTACCGACCTCGGCACTGGCCAAAGGTTCGTTTACGCAGTAACTGTGAAGGATGCCGCGGCGATCACCGCGAGCTTTGCGGACGGGCGTTTGGAAGTCTCGATCCCCGCGGTGCGAGCCGCCGAATGGGCCGAAGGCGGCGATGTCTCGCTGGAGGCCTCGCAGCGGACGTCCGACGGCGGCAAACTGCAGATCACTATCGAGAAAGACTTTGCCTGCCTCAAGCCGCGCGGCCCCGAGGAAGACCGCGACAGTTTTCCGCATCCGGAAAAGGCGGTCTGCTGACGCACACCGTCAGCCGCACTGGAACATCGTCTCCTCGTTCTCTTCTTCGAGCACCGGTAGGAAGATCTTCTTCCGCTTGTCACGGTCCGGGCCCACGCGGCGGAACAACGCACGCGATGCCAGCTCAAGATACTCATACCCCGAACCGTCGAGCAGCTTTGAGAGCTTTTGCGAATACTTCGTCAGGTGCTCATCAATGAATTTCGCCGAAGCGGCCGCCGTCGTTTCGGCGTTCTCACTCTCGCCTGCTTCGCGTGCAAAAGCCTCTTTCAACCGCAAGTACGCGATGAACCCGGTCTCAACCGCGACGTGGTCGTAAACCTCTTCGGATGCCGGCTGATAAGAAAAGGCGTTGTAGTATGCCGATAGCTCTGACAAGAGATATCCGGGTTCCGACCAGCTTCGATAGCTCACCTCACGCCCCGGTGCCGGCCCGCCGGGCCCAAAGATCGAGTGAAATACGCCCTCTGTCGCATCGCGTTCCGCTGACATGGCGGCCCGCCTCAGCTCTTCGTCGCTGATGTCTTTACCAAGCGACGCAACCTCGCCAAACCAATCCTGCGACGGGCAATCGAAGAGCAGGCTTATCAATCGCCACTCGGCGGCTTCGGCCAGCAGTTTTTCTGTTTCCTTGTCCATATCGGCCTCCGTTTTTTGCGGCTATTTCAGCAGCATCGGCACCCATCCGGTACGCATTTTTCGCGATCCGGTCTCTGTGTTCGAACCCTCCCACACGGCGAACGCGATCTGGGTGGGCGTGGCCGCGTCGAATCCCGCCGGCATCGGCCGCGATATCACGACCGCCCAGCCGTTGCCGGTGCGAACGCCTTTCCCCTTCGACACCGCCGCGGCGGGCGTGAGCGTTCCCGGCCCTTCGGCGAGCAGGTCCTCTACCGGCTGCTCACGCGGGCCCGCACGCCGGTTCCCCAACGCACGTGCCGGAGCATAACGCTGAGCCGTTTCCGATTGTGCCTGCGGGTCGCCCTCAAGCGGTTTGGCTTCCGACGGATAATGGTCGACCGTTGCGTTCGGATAAAGGCTGTTTATCGTGTCCTTTCGCCCGTCAACGATGGCCTGCCAGTCCGCACGCCAGAAGGCTATCTGTACGCCCTTCCCGACTTCGCCCATTTGCGGAGCGGGTGCGTTTGGCTCGACACGCTGCGGCAATTGCACCGCGCAGCTGTCTATGAACTGACGCGGCCCGGGCATGTCGTTCGCGGTCTCATCGGCCCATTCGAGCCGCACCGCGATCTCGTTCCCGTTTGTCATCGCCTTTACCGACACCTCGGCAGTCGAAGCCGTCATCAGCCGCGGTTCGACCAGGTCTTGCAGAATAAGCTTGGAAACATGCAGCGGCACTTCGTTCCATTCTGAAGAGTTCGGGTCGAGAGTAATCTCGCTCACGCGGGCTACGTTCACCTCAGCCGTCGGTATCTGCGCCCGCTGGCACGCGGCCGCGATCGCCGCAAACAATATGATCGCTGTGATCAGTCGTCGCATATGTCATCTCCTCACGGGCAGTTGGTCCGCGTGATCTGGTAAAGCTTGTCGTAGGCCGGGCGGATATGCACCGGCTCGCGGAAAGGAACATTCACAAGTTCTTTCCCGGCCGCGTCCATTCCGATCGCCTTGTCGCCGACACGTTTCCATCGGTACATGATCTGCTCGGAAGAACCGAACAATCCCATAAGGCTCGTCAGGTCCGGGTCGTTCGGCGCGTTGCGGTAAACCTCGACCGCCTTGTCCACGCCCGGTCCGAACATCTGCCGCGTGAAGGACGTCGGCACATGTATCGGCGGTATGTAATAGACATTCGGCTCAAGCCCGAACTGCGGGAAGAGCGGCAGGGCGACTTTCTTGATATGCACCAGATAGTCGAGCGGATTATCCGCCTCGGCCTTATCCGGCGTGTTCAGAAAGCCGGCCATCCGGATCTTTCCGATGCAGTTCGCAAAGCACTGCGGCTGCAGTCCCTGTTCGATCTTCGGGTAGCAGGCGATGCATTTCTCCGAGGTCGATGTCATCGGGTTAAAGAAGACCTTTTTGTACGGGCATCCGCGGACGCATTCCTGATAGCCGCGGCACCGGCCCTGATCGACGAGCACGATTCCGTCCTCGGGCCGCTTGTAGATCGATCCCCGCGGGCACGAAGCAAGGCATGCCGGATAAGTGCAGTGGTTGCAGATGCGGGCCAGGTAGTAGAACCACGCCATCTGGTGCGGCACCTCGAGGCTTGCTCCGCCTTCCACGCCGCCGGCACAATCGTCCTCGCCCACGTTCGGGTAGGCGTAGTCGTCCGACTCCGGCCGCCAGCCGAGCACGCGTTCGCCGGCCGGTGCGCTTTCAAAGATCGTGCTGCCTTCGTAAACAAAGCCGCCGTCCTTTTCCGCCCATTGCTGGCCGTCGAGCATCTCCAGCAGGTTCAGGTCCCACTTCAGCGGATAAAAACCGTAGGGCTTTGTCTCGACGTTGTTCCAGAGCATGTACTCCTGCCCCTTGCCGCTCGTCCACGTTGTCTTGCAGGCAAGCGTGCAGGTTTGGCACGCGATGCACTTGTTGGTGTCAAAGACCGCGGCGAACTGCTTCTGTGGGCGGCTCTCCGGATACCAATAGGACATTTCCCTGCCCAGCTGCCAGTTGTTCACACGTGCCATATCGTTTTCTCCACTTTGATCTGTTGTTTGTTAAAGATTGATGAGGATGCCCGCATCTCACGCCCTTTAAGGACCGTGTTCGTAAGCAGGATGCTGGCGACGACCGCTAGCAGGAATGCTACGGCCGTCAACTTTTTGGCGCGTGCGGGATCGCGCCGGCCCCGGATAAGCGAGGCTATCGACGCGATGCCCGCAAGCGCCGCCGCGGCGGTTGCCGCTGTCGCCGCGATCTTGTGCGAGTGGATCGCCGCTAAACGTTGTTTTCCTACTGCGTCCATACGTCCTACTTCCGCGAGACGAAACCGCCTTCCAGGTATTTCTTCATCGCGTCGGATTCGGTCCGCGGGCGGATGCCGAGCTTGACCGGCCGCCATAGCGGCTCTTCACCGATGCCGCCGTTCTCTGCTTTCGTGATCTTCACGAAAGCCTCTCGCGGGGCACCGGTCGGGCAATGGATATCGGCCGCGAAGCCTTTGCCCATTCCCTGCCCGAACATACCTTTCCGCACCAGCGAGTCCGTCATCCACGTCGGTTTCAGCCAACCGCGCGTCGCCGATTGGTGCGAGCCCGAACGGAACATGGCCTGATAGTTCGTCCTCGGGTTCTTCGCGAGGCCGTCAGGGCGTTCCTGCTGCCCCTGCTGCGAGCCTGGCGTCGCGGCGTACATGTTGAACCACATTCGGGTGACACCCCGCGGCGTGCCGGGATAGTAGCGAGCTCGACACAGCAGGCGGGCGAACTCGTAGTTCTTCTTGTCCTTTTGCCAGCCGCGGAACGGGCGGTCTTCGGGATCGCCGTCGATCCAGACGTAATCGCCGTCGTTGATGCCGAGGGCCTGGGCGTCGGAAGGATTGATATCGACGTAGCCCTCGGTAACGAACGGCATGCGTTTGTCGCGGCGGTAAATATCACCGAACGGCCCGAACAGTATTGCGTTCATGTCCGTGTCGATCGGCGTGGTGTGAGCGCCGTGTCTGTACTTTGGCGTGTGGAAGATGAACTTGTAGTCGTCCTTGATCAGAGGATGCGGTTTCGTTTTCGCCTCCGCCCAGGTGTAGACGACGTTTCGGCCGCAGCGCGTTTCGCACGAAAGGTCGTCACGGCTTACGCCGTAATCCTCTGGCTGTGCGGGCCTCAGTGCCTCGTGCGGTGCGGAGATAATGACGTTCGGCTCATAGAACGTCGAATCGACAGGCTCGCGATGGACGGGCAGATTCTCGCCCGCCTCGATGAACTCGTCCTCTTCGCGGTACATCTCCAGCCGCCCGCTCTTTGTGTACCAGGGCGTCGCGTCGGTGAGTTGGTCGTAGCCGACGTTCTTCGGCGTCGTGCGGCTGAGCATTATCGACGGAACGCCGTTCAGTGCCTTCTCGTGCAGGTCCTTGAACGAATAGCCTTTCGTGTTCGTTGAATTATCGAGTATCCGCTGCAGGTAAATATCCGTCTGGTCTTCGCGGACGTATTTCCAGTAATCATTGAACCGGTTATCACCGGTAATCTCGGCAAGCTTTCCTGCGACCGTCGCAAAGACCTCGATGTCGCCCATCGTGTTGAAGATCCGCGGGATCGGCGTTTTCGGAAAGACAAGCAGGAACGGATTTGTTACCGATGCCGTCATGTCCGGATGCTTTAGCTCCGCCCACGAATCGACGCCAAAGACCACGTCCGCCCACTCGCATGACGTCGACCACCACCATTCGTTGACGGCGATCATCTCGATACGCGGCAGCGCGTTAACGACCATGTTGTAGTGCCACTTGACGTTGCCGAGAATCGAATTCGCGTTGGCGAACCACAGCGATTTCGTCGGGCATGGCATGTGGGTCTTGCCGGTCAGCAGGCGATTACCGACACGGAGCGGATGGTCTTCGTGGTTGTAGTAGTGTGCGGACTCGGCACGCCAGTACTGCTTCGTTCTTGCGTTCTTTAACGGGTCGAGCTCGATGTCGAACGGATCTTCATTGATCCACTGCGGCGCGCCGTTGAAAAGCGCCGTGCGGTAATTGCCGGCATACGACCCGACGTTCCCGCCGATCTTGCCGACGTTGCCCGTCAGCGAAGCCAGCAGGAAGACATCGCGGTCCTTGTTGTCGCTGTTGAAGAACTGGTTCGGCCCCATGCCGACCGCGAACAGCGTCGTGCCGAAATCGGTGGCGAGATGCCGGGCGAGTTTCTCGATCGCGGCCGCCGGTGCCCACGTCAGTTCCTCGACCGTCCGCGGATCAAAGTGCGAGGCGTATTCCTTAACGAGGTCAAAGACCGGCCGACATTTCACGCGGGTTCCGTCGACAAGCGTCACCTCGACCGCACCCTCAAGCATCGCGTCCATTGCCTTCGAATTCTTGCCGACGTCATCACGCGTGAGCGTCTGCGGAGCGTTCTTCTTTGCGTCCCAGATGACATAGTCGCCCCATTCGAGCCTCAGCTTTTCGGGCACGACATTCTGTGTCGTTTGCTCGATCGGCGGCGGCTCCTTCGCGCCTTCCTTGACAATGAATGTCTGCTTCAGTTCGGCGGGTGCCGTGCCGAAAACTTCCGACGCCTTGAGATACTTGAGCGTGTCCATCCGGACGAGTATCGGCAGGTCGGTCCATTGCTGAACGTATTCTCGGTCGTAGAGCTTGTCGCGCATTATGACGTTCGCCAGGCCGAGTGCGACCGCCGGCGTCGTTCCCGGCCGCACGACTATCACGTCATCCGCTTTGGTCGCCGTCGCCGAATATTCGCACGCGATGACGACAACACGCGTTCCCTTCATCCGGGCTTCGGTCAGCCAGTGAGCGTCCGGCATCTTTGTCGTTATCCAGTTCATTCCCCAGACGACGACCGTCTTTGCCTGCTCGACCGAGTTGAGGTCAAACTCGACCGTCTGCTGCCCGCTGACCATCGTGTGGCCGGGCGGCAGGTCCGTGTGCCATGAGTAGTTGTCAAAGCCCTTTCCGCCGACGGCCTTGTCGGGCCCGACGCCGCGGATCTTTGCATCGAGCAGCGCCATCGAGTTCGCCATCCGGTACATACCAAAGACGCGCGTCATACCAAGCAGCGGCATACCTCCGCGGAACTTCATCACCTGCGTACCGATGCCCTGCGTCGCCTCGATCGTGGCCTCGTCGTAATGCTGCTCGCGAAGCCTCCGCATGCCTTCGTCACCGGTGTATGTCTCCGCAATGTTCTTCAATGCCGCGGCAACGATCGCCGCTCCCTCCTCGTGGCTTACGCGGATCCATTCATCGCGGCCGCGGTTGAAATAGCTCACATCCGGCTTTCCGTCCTTGCCCCGCGGAAATCCGTCGTCGTACCAGCGTTTGAATCCGGCCCGCACCATCGTTCCGTTCACGCGGCGGTCGCCGTAAAAACGGCGTGTCAGCGCGAGGCCCTTTTGGCAAACACGCGGGTCCCAGCGGTGTGACGTGCCGTTGCCGAATAGGTCGGTAGCCTCGCCGTATTTCATCGTCGGCCCGATGCGGGTGATCACGCCCTGCCTGACGTGCGCGTTAAGCAGGCAGTTGTGCGTGTCATTCGGAGCGCAGGTGAACGTATAACGCGAGTCGTACTTCCACAGGTCGCGGTACACTTTTTCCCAATCACGGTTGGGGTAGACAGCGAGCGGATTCGCGATCGCCTCCAACCCCCACGCGTTCGTTGCCGACAATGCCAACGCCCCAAAACCGGCCGCCGAAATACGTGCCAAAAACTCGCGTCTGGAGATCTCTTTGCTCATAGGTTCCCTCTAATTCTTCTCAAGCGAACGGATGTAAACCACTATCGATCCGATATCGTCCGGGGTAAGTGCAGGACGTACGGTCGACGACGTCGCAAAGCCCTGCATCACGGTTCCCTGCCGCCCGCGGGAAATGGTCCCGACGAGAAACGTATCTGTGACCGCGGACAAAAATGCCTTGTTGTTTAGTGCCGGCCCGTCGCCGCCCTGGCCCGTTTTTCCGTGACAGCCCGCACAGTTTGCTGTGAACAACGCGGCACCGCGTGCGGCATCGCCGGCCGCCCAGATCCTCGGCATCGTGTCCGGAACCGCCTGGACGTTTCCGCCAAGCATCCTTATATATGCGACCAGCCCGCGTATCTCGTCCGCGGTCAGGCCATTCGGACGCTCGCCCCACGGCAGCATCGGCCTGCCCGGACGGCCCGCACGGATCGTTTCGGCGAGATAGGCGTCGGACGCAAGCGAGAGGAAATCGGGATTTGTTATCGACGGGTTCGGAACTAGTCCGGGAAAGCGGTTGCCTTTGCCGGTCGCACCGTGACAACTTGCACAGATCGCTGTGTAGAGCGTCTCGCCGTCGTTCGCGAATTCGCGTGCGCCGAAACGCATCGCCTTGACGCGGTCCTTCGGTACGAAAACATCCGGCAGCGTCCGTCGTTTCAATGAAAGCGTGTACAGCGTCAGCAGGTCGATCTGCTCTTCGGTCAGTCCGAGCACCGGCATCAGCGAGCCCGCGACCGTCGAGGCCGGTGAGCGGAAATGCTGCGCGAACCAGTTGGTAAGCGTGGGGTCGCCCGGCACGCGTACGAAGTTGAGTTGGTTCGGGTCCTTGAAACCCGAGACCGAGAGATTCAGGCCGGCGTCCCCGCCGAAATTGCCGACCGCATGACAGCCTGCGCATCCCAGCGTGTTGAACTGCGCCTTTGCCTCGATCAGCGGCGACGCACCCATCCGCGTTTCGAGGAACGTCTTTATCGACGCTTGTTCCGCCTCGTTGATCTCGCGGAATGATGTCCGCCATGCGCCGTCCGCGGCCGTTCGCGACTTTTCTAAATGGGCGGGGTACCAACCCGCGTTGTAGCCTTTCAGCCCGACGTAGGTCAGGTCCGGGCCTTCCATTCCGCTTTGGTCGCCGCCGGCCCCGAGCGTGCCGCCTTTCCCGTCAAGCCGATGGCACGCGTAGCAGTCCATCCGTTCAAAGGTCTTCCGCGCGTTCTCAAGACGCGGCAGGTTCGGCACATTCAGCGGCGTGTGACATCTGCCGCAGCTCGCATATGCGTACTTCGCCGGCAGCATCGGCTCGGTCCAGAAATGGACATTGCCGTGAGCGTCGTCCTTTTCCGTCGCCT
>JAUCQE010000352.1 GCA_030372865.1 Pyrinomonadaceae bacterium | reverse complement strand
CGGAACTCGTCGGCAGCGTCAGATGTGTATAAGAGACAGGACCTGCCGGACGATACCGCCTGAACGAAGCATGGAAAAGCTTTTCATAGTCCTGACACTTTTGACGGCCATGGCGATGGCCGTTTTGGTGTTTCCGGATGGAGCGATCTCAGTTCTGGACGGGGCCGTGATCGCCTTTTTTCCATTGCATTACTGAGAAAAGCAACTACTGAGGAAAATCATCGCGTTTTGACTGACATATTCCTCGGTGCGTTAGCTGCGCGGCTTGCGTTTGGGCTTTTTGTACATGTTTTCGAACTTCGCGATTTTTTCGGCGGCGATGCTAATACTTTCGATTCCTTCGGTTGGCTCCTAGTCGAGTATTGGAATGGAAATGTTCCCGCAGGCGATCTGGGCGTTTTAAGAGCAACGGCTGGTGCTGGATATGGAATTAACTATTTCGTCGCGGGAATTTACGCGGTATTCGGGCGAAATATTCTGCTTGCTCAAACGATCTGTGGAGTCATCGGTGCGGCCACCGCGCCTATGACTTTCCTGCTGGCACACAAGATCTACGGGAATAATAGCGTGGCAAGGGTCTCCGGTTATCTGGTGGCTCTTTTCCCCGCGTTCATCATTTGGTCGGGACAACTGCTAAAGGACGGACTCGTTGTATTTTTGCTCGTCCTCTCGATATTGATGGTGCTGCGCCTGCAGGAGCGATTCAGTTATTTTGCGGTCATAGTGCTTATCGTAGCAGTTAGCTGCATCCTCACGATCCGATTCTATATCTTTTATATGGTCGTGCTTGCGGCTGTCGGTAGTTTCGTCGTGGGCCTTGGTGCAACGGGCCAGTCGATCCTTCGACGATCGGTCGCTTTGCTTTTGCTCGGTGTCGGGCTGACGTACTTTGGAGTCATTCGCACCGCTAGTATTGACCTAGAGAATTACGGAGACCTTGAACGTATCGAAAGGTCCCGATCTGACCTCGCGGGTCGTGCCGGTTCGGGATTCGGTGAGGAACTTGACGTTTCGACAACATCAGGTGCGATCGAGGCGATACCCGTCGGTTTTGCGTACCTTATGTTCGGTCCATTTCCGTGGCAAATGGGTAGCGTTCGCGCAGCGATCGTTGCACCGGAATTGCTTGTGTGGTGGGCGATCTTCCCGCTGGGGGTTTGGGGTATCTGGTATACGCTCAAGAACCGGTTAAGGCCTGCTTTGCCGGCCCTGGTGTTTAGTCTAATGCTGACGGTTGCGTATTCCATTTTCCAAGGGAACGTCGGAACTGCGTACCGGCAACGGACGCAGATCCAGGTCTTCCTGATGATCTTCATTGCGGTTGGGTTTACGCTGTTAAAGGAACGGCGCGAAAACCAACGTATTTTGCAGCAACGCAGGACAATGCAGCGATTCGGCGTCGACGACGGACAGACAGGGGTTATTCAAGGTTCATAAAATGTGCGGAATCGTTGGGATCGTTAATGGTGGTGGACGGGCGGTCGAGAGGGGAGTTCTCGAGCGGATGAACGGCGCGATCGTGCATCGGGGGCCGGACGAGGATGGATTTTATGTGAATGGGAACGTCGGGTTGGCGATGCGGCGGTTGTCGATCATTGACCTGGCGGGCGGGCGGCAGCCGATACATAATGCGGACCGGTCGAAGTGGATAGTCTTCAACGGCGAGATCTACAATTATCAAGACCTTCGTAGCGATCTCGAAAAACGCGGCCACAAGTTCTATACAAATTCAGACACCGAGGCGATCGTCCATCTTTATGATGAGTTCGGTGCGGATTGCGTAAAGCATCTCCGCGGGATGTTCGCCTTTGCCATTTGGGACGAGCGTGCCGAAGAGCTTTTTATCGCCCGCGACCGCGTCGGCAAAAAGCCGCTGCTTTATTCGCATCAGCCAAACGGCGACCTGATCTTCGGGTCGGAATTCAAGGCACTGCTTGTGCACCCCGCGATATCGCGTGAGGTCGACCCGGAAGCCATCGACGCCTATCTTTCATTTCTTTGCGTCCCGGCACCGCTGACGGCATTCAAACAAATAAGAAAGCTCGAGCCCGGCCACTGGATGAAGTGGAGAGCGGGTAAGGTGGAGACGCAGCGATATTGGCTGCCCGAATTCTCGAAGAAGATCAAGATATCCGAAGCGGAAGCGATCGAAGAAACGACGCGAATACTTCGCGAATCGACGCGGCTTCGGATGATCTCGGAGGTGCCGCTCGGTGCGTTCCTTTCAGGGGGCGTTGATTCATCGACGGTCGTGGCACTGATGGCCCAGGAG
>JAUCQE010000351.1 GCA_030372865.1 Pyrinomonadaceae bacterium | reverse complement strand
ACATTTCTATTTACCGCTTCTGGCGGTGAAGTTCATGTCGAACATATCCATATCGAGCGCGAACGACATCGAATCAGGTGTGAACGCGATCCGCTTTGCACTCGCCGAAAGCGTGTACAGGCGACCTGTTGAAAGTCCGTCGATCGTGTAGTATCCGAACGAGTTTGTCGAAACGGTCGTGGAGACACCTGTAAGTGCGTCGGTGATCTTGACCTTGGCGTTACGAATTCCGGTGCCGCTTTCGCTGACGACCCGTCCGGTGACCGATGCAGGAGCAGAGGTCGGAACGAGCTCGGTGCTAGCGAACGTGCAGGTCACCGATTCGCCCTGCTCGACCACGATGTTCGCGGTCTTTGAGGCTAGGTTTACGGACGTGTTCTGGCTATTCGGCATGCCCGGCGTGCCGGTCTCGACGCAGCTGATGGAGGTCAGCTGCCAGCCGAATACGTCCGACTCAGTTACCGAGATCGTATTCTCCTGACCGTACTGGAAAACGCTCGCATTGATGAACCGGTCTGCCGGCTCTGTATTGTTATCAACCAGAACAAAACTCTGCGTGCCGAGGTTCAAGGCGTTGTAGCCAAACGAGGTGTTAGATGCCGTTCCGCCGTTGCGGTCTGTTACCTGCTTGATGATCGTGACCGTGCCCGGGGTCGGCGGTACCGCGTCGCCAAGCCAGCTGTATAGAAGCTTGTTAGGCGAGACGGTGTCGATGTTAGTGACCATGCCGGTGGTTGCATCTAGCAGAACGCGGTTTGCTACTTCCTGCGGGCTCGCCGTGGGGTTTGATTCCAGATAGAGTGCTGCGGCTCCGGCTACCATCGGCGATGCCATAGAGGTGCCGCTCTTAACTGCTGTTCCCGTGTCGCTGAGGTGGCTGAGCGACGTGATGCCGTTGCCGGGTGCGAAGATGTCCACACAGCCGCCATAATTCGAATACGAGGCCCTTGCGTCGTTGTTGCCCGTGGCACCGACCGTGATGGCATTCGTTACGCTGCCTGGCGAGAAGTTGCAGGCGTCCATGTTGTAGTTGCCGGCCGCGACGACGAAGGTCACGCCCGAATTGATGCTGGAGTTGATCGCGGTGTTCAGCGACTGGGATACGGTGCTGACGATGATGCTCATGTTGACCACGGCCGGGTTTACACGGTTCGCCGTGATCCAGTTGACACCGTTAATGATGCCCGAGACCGTTCCCGTACCGTTGCAGCCGAAAACGCGGACGCCGTAGAGGCGGACGTTCTTTGCGACGCCGTACGTCGAACCGCCGATCGTGCCGGCGACGTGCGTGCCGTGTCCATTACAGTCAACTCCGTTCATTCCATCGCCGACAACGTCATACGCCGCGACGGCACGGCCGCCGAAGTCCTGATGCGTCGGGCGAATTCCGGTATCGATAATATAGGCGTTCACATTCTGCCCCGTTTCCGCGTAAAGGAAGGCCCCGTTCAACGGCAATTGTCGCTGGTCGATGCGGTCGAGTCCCCAGTCAGACGACGTCTGGCTTACCGTTGCATACGAATCCTCTTCAACGAAGGCGACACGCGGGTCGCGGCTCATAAGCTCAGCATCGCGGTCGGACATCTCGGCGGAGAAGCCTTTCAATGCGTTCTCGAAAACCTGATCAACACGGGCACGGTATCCGGCTGTCTCTTATACACATCTCCGAGCCCACGAGACAGCGCTGTG
>JAUCQE010000350.1 GCA_030372865.1 Pyrinomonadaceae bacterium | reverse complement strand
CGCTGTCTCGTGGGCTCGGAGATGTGTATAAGAGACAGGAGCATCTCGTAGGTGATGACGGGCAGGTCTTCGACGCCTTTCATGCCTTCGGGGAGGAACGGGATGCCGTCGTAGTCGGAGCCGAGGCCGACGTGATCGATGCCGGCGACCTTTTTGATGTGGTCGATGTGGTCGACGACGCGTTTGTAATCGGCGATGTAGATCGGGTTGGCCGCCTCAAGCTCTGCGACGGCTTTGTTGAACGCCGCGCGGTCGTCTTTATACTGCTCGCGAAGCGCCGCGATCTGGTCGCGAAGCTTTGCGGAACGCGCGTTCTCCTCCTTGCTCGTTCTTTCATCGAGGAACGAAGGATAAAACACCACCATGATCACGCCGCCGTTCTGCGGAAGGCGTTTGAGCACGCTGTCAGGGACGTTGCGTGTGTGGTCGTGAACCGCGCGCGCCCCCGAATGAGACGCGATGAGCGGCGCCTTCGTGATGTCGAGCACGTCAAGCATTACTTTTTCTGAGACGTGAGAGATGTCAACGAGAATGCCGAGGCGGTTCATCTCCGCGACGACCTCCTTGCCGAAATCGGTGAGCCCGTTGTGCTTTATGTCGCGATGCGCGTCCGCCCAGGCAGTCGCGACATTGTGCGTCAAGGTCATGTAACGCACGCCGAGACGATAAAAATTACGCAGGGCGTGGAGTGAATTCTCGATCGCGTATCCGCCTTCGATCCCCATCAATAGGCAGATCTTGTTCTGCTTTTTCGCACGCCGAATCTCGGCCGCGGTGGTGCAGGTGACAAGCTCGTCGTGACGCTCGGCTTCCCTGTTGGTCGCGTCGATGAGTTCCATCGCACGCCGCATCGATCCGCCCGTCTGCAGCATGCTGCCGGAAACGTAGATCGACATGAACTGGCCCGTCATCCCGCCTTTCTTGAAGCGGGAGATGTCCGTGTGGATCGGGCCCGGGAAGTTTTGTTTCCCCGCGAGCGTGTCGGTGGCGAGGTTGAAATCTTCGTCGACCATCGGGCCGGTGATGTCGTTGTGGCCGTCGATCACGATGGCACTCTTGTGGATCTTGAGCGCACGCGCCCAAAGTGCGGGATCCGCTCCCTGAGGCATCGTCTGCGACGAAACGGCCGCGGCAAGCGACAAAATGACTGCTGCAAAGGTGATTGATCTCATACTATTCACGAAAAAAGAGGAGAGACGGTGTATTACAGAGATTTTAACGCGGAACCCGCGATTATCGAAAGCCTGACGGCCTTCGTCTCCTTTTTTGGCTAAGCCCGCTCGCGCCAAAGAGTTATCGCCGCGTGCCGAAAACCCTCCGTCGCCGGAGAAGAAAGCCGGATCGCTCCAGGCCCGAAAATATATACATTTCGCGCGGTATTTGCTTGTGAAAATCGGAAAAATCTGGCATATTTCCGAGACGATATTCGTTAATGTTCCCAGTAGTTCGAGTTAGACGTTTCCTTCCTGCACACAGTGGAACGGAGCTTGCAGTCAGCCCGGATGGCTCCCGACGGTCTTTGATCGATGTAAACAGCTGCAACGCAGCAATTTACACCGTAGACGCTATAGAAGATCCCATCGGCAAGTTAGGCCAGTGCTAACAGATTTAGTCAGCATTCTGACAGAATCTGGCATCATTGTGCCATGAGGATCGATGACGCAGAAGTCCAAAACCTCAAATTCAGATATATCCGCACAGGAACGCACGCCAAACGTAAAGCGTAAGGGTCTGCCTCGCACAAAACTCAAGATCGGCGAAGCGAACTACCGGAGTTTTATCGAGAACCTTCCGGTCCTCTTTTACGTCGTTGACAGCAAGTCGCCGTATTCTCCGCTTTACGTTAGCCCCGGTTTCGCACGTTTCGGGTACCCCTTAGAAGACTGGATAACCTATCCGGATATGTGGTCGCGCGTATTGCATCCGGACGATCGCGACCGCATCTTCGCGCTCACAGACCAGTCTGCCGTGACCGGCGAAGACGTCGATTACGAATTCAGGATTATTTCTGCCACGGGCGATATCCATTGGGTGCACGATCGCGGATGCCTTATCCGCGACGCCGAAGGCAAAATGATGTTCCGCGAAGGCGTCATGCTGGACGTCACTAGCCGGGTAAGAGCCGACGAGGAACTCAAACACAGCGAGGAACGCTATCGAAATCTCTTTGAGAACGCGAACGACGTAATTTACGTTCACGATCTCACCGGCAGATACCTTTCGCTGAACAAAGCCGCCGAGCGAGTATTTGGCTATTCCCGTGAAGAAGCGATGGACCTGGACATGACGAAGGTCGTCTTGCCCGAATACCTGGAATTGGTCCGGCAGAAACTACAGGCAAAGATCGAAGGCGTCGCAGAACAGACCGCATACGAGATCGATTGCTACAAGAAAGACGGTTCGATCGTTCGGCTGGAGGTCAACAGCTCGATCATCCGGAAGAGCGGAGTGCCGGTCGCCGTTCAGGGTATCGCACGCGATATCACCGAACGAAAACTTGCCGAAAACCGGCTCAGGGAATCAGAGGAATTCAATCGGAGCATCATCAATAGCAGCCTCGACTGCATTAAGACTCTTAGCCTTGACGGCACGCTGCTCTCGATGTCGGAAAAAGGGCAGGAAATGCTCTGCATCCCTGATATTAATGAGTTCATAGGGACAGACTGGCTACTGTTTTGGCACGGAGAAGACCGGATAGCAGCCCAAGCCGCGGTTGATGCCGCAGCGTCGGGCGGAACCGGGCGTTTCGTCGGATTCTTTCGAATTCTGGATGGCACGGACAAATGGTGGGACGTTCAGGTCTCTCCAATCGTAGACTCGGACGGCAAGCCGGCAAAACTCCTCGCTGTTTCGCGTGACATCACAGAGCGGCGAATTGTTGAACAGCAGTTGCGAGAAAGCGAGACGAAGTTCCGAACTGTCACAGAAAGTGCCTCTGACGCAATCATAACGATCGACGACCAAGGCGTGATCAGTTTTGTGAATGCCGCTGCGACTGAGATATTTGGATACGAGCAAGAGGAAATGCTCGGGCAAAACCTGACCATGCTGATGCCCGAAAGGCATCGGGAAGGCCATGAAAAGGGGCTCGCGAGATATCTCAACACCGGACAGCGAAAAATGCCCTGGAAGGCAATGGAACTTCCCGGCCTTCATAAACTCGGACATGAAGTCGCGATGGAGCTTTCATTCGCCGAGTTCGTGACCAACGACAAACGTTACTTTACCAGTGTCATCCGCGACATTTCAGAGCGTAAACAGGCTCGTGCTCAGCTTGAAAAGAGCGAAGCGAATCTTGCCGCGGCTCAACGCATCACGCATCTCGGCAGTTGGGAATTGATCGTCAACAATGTGAATAATGCTGACGAGAACGTTATCGAATGGTCCGACGAGGTATACCGCATCTTCGGCTTTGAGCCGAAGTCGTTTACCCCGACAAGCGCCTGGGTTTACGAAAATGTTCACGATGACGACCGGGAAACTGTCAGCGAAGCATTTACGGCTGCCGTAATCAACGGTACGTTTCTTGACCTTGAGTGCCGGATCAGCCTGCCTGATGGGTCCGAAAGGCTTGTACGCACACAGGCCGAAACCGAATACGACGAATCGGGCAAGCCCTTGCGAATGGTCGGCACTGTTCAGGACATCACAGAGCGTCATCTTGCCGAAGAAGCTCTCCGTACGAGCGAGCAGCAGTACCGCGATCTTTTTGAGAACGCGAATGATCTGATATACACGCACGACCTCAATGGTAATTTCATGTCCCTGAATCGAGCTGGCGAACAGATCACCGGCTATACAAGAGACGAGGCGATCGGCATGAATATCATTCAAGTGGTCGCCCCCGAATCCGTAAAGATCGCGCAAGAGATGGCTGCGAAAAAGCTCGTCGACCATCAGGCCACGACCTATGAGCTTTTTATAATCTCGAAGGATGGCCGCCGTGTGCTTTTGGAACTAAGTACTCGTTTAATACTGAAGAACGGTGTTCCTGTCGGGATCCAAGGCATCGGGCGCGACATCACAGAACGCCGGCAGGCAGAAGAACAGCTTAAAGAGAGCGAACGGCGGTACAGACAGCTCGGCGAGGGTATCTTCCACCAGGTTTGGACGGCCGAGCCCGACGGGAAGCTGGATTATGTAAACCAGCGCACGCTTGATTACTTTGGGCGACGGGAAGAAGAGATGCTGGCGGACGGTTGGCACGACGTTGTGCATCCGGATGATATCGAAGAGTCCGTCCGACGCTGGAATTACTCGACGGAGAACGGCTGCTATTTCGAGTGTCAATACCGGCTGCAGCGGCACGATGGCGTTTACCGCTGGCACATTGCACGCGCGAACCCCGGCTTCGATGCGGACGGCAAGATCGTGAAGTGGTACGGCACCACGACGGATATTGAGGATCAGAAGCAGAGCGAAGCTCTATTGAATCATATCGCTCGGCACGATTCGCTGACTGACCTTCCAAACCGCACGGAGTTCATGGCACACCTACGTTCGGCTGTGGACCGAGCGAAAGCCAATCCGGCGACGCGTTTTGCTGTACTGTTCTTAGACCTCGACCGATTCAAAGTCATCAATGACAGCCTCGGCCACATGGTGGGCGATAAGCTGCTGAAAGCGATCGCGGAGAGGCTTAATAAACTGGTCCGCCCGGGCGACGTCGTTGCAAGGCTAGGCGGCGACGAATTCACGATCCTTTTGAATCGCTCCGGCGAACCGGAAGACGTCATATACATTGCTGACCGCGTCCAGCGGAACCTTGCGAAGGCCTTTAAGATCGACGGTTACGAGGTCTACACATCGGCCAGTATCGGCATTATTGTCTCGGACGAGATAATGCGCGAGCCGGAAGACTTTCTCCGTGACGCCGACTCGGCAATGTATCGCGCGAAAGAGGCAGGCAAGGCCCGTTACGAGATATTTGACCGCGAGATGCACGTCCGGAACATGAATCTGCTGCAGATCGAGACCGACCTTCGTCACGCAGTAGATCGCGGCGAATTCGAGGTCCACTACCAACCTATCGTGGACCTGATAACCGGACGGATCAATGAATTCGAGGCACTCGTCCGTTGGCGACACCCGAAACTGGGTTTAGTTCCGCCGGACCAGTTCATTGGAGTCGCGGAAGAGACGGGAATGATCGTTCCGATCGGACAGTGGGTTTTGACTGAAACCTGCCGGCAGATCGCTGACTGGCAGAAGCGCGTCGGCCGGCATGTTTCGGTAAGCGTGAACCTATCGGCCCGTGAGTTGATGAATCCGGCATTGATCACGCTTGTCCAAAACATCCTTCGATCTAAGGGCCTAAAACCGAGCAACCTGAAGATCGAGGTGACCGAGAGCACCGTCATGGAGCACAGTGAACGTTCGTTGAGTGTTCTCAAAAGGCTGTCTGCAATGGGGATAGTTCTATCGACAGATGACTTCGGCACGGGCTATTCGTCGCTTAGCTATCTCGCGGAGTTCCCATTTAAGCGTCTTAAGATCGACAGGTCCTTTATCAACAAAATGGGCTCTGATGCGAATAGCGGGGCCATCGTTCGCGCGATACTTTTACTTGCCTCAAACCTTGGACTTGAGGTTGTGGCGGAGGGGATCGAGACCGAAGGACAACTCGTAGAGCTAAAAGCACAGGGCTGTAACCTCGGCCAGGGTTATCTTTTCTCGAGGCCCGTCGAAGCAGAGCACGCAACAAAGCTTTTAGAATCAGAACGAGCACGTTCGGGCGATGCTTCAGGCGAAGGGCAGAATTCACTTCCGCTCCTAGAGGTCCCCAACGTCCAATAAAAAAGTGCGTCCGCAAAAACGGACGCACTAAACTGATCGAAATAAACGCGGAGCCTACCTGGGCTTCGCGTTTTTCACATGCTTGTCGAACCAGTTCACCTGCTCGAACAAGGTGTGCTCGATCGATTCTCTGGCTGCATAGCCATGTGATTCAAGCGGAAGCATGACCAGCCGTGACGTTCCGCCATTGCCGCGAATAGCGGCAAACAAACGCTCCGACTGGATCGGGAATGTTCCCTGGTTATTGTCTGCTTCCCCGTGGATCAGCAGGACCGGTTCGTTGATCTTGTCGGCATAGAAGAACGGCGACACCTTCGAATAGAGATCCGGAGCCTCCCAGAAGGTGCGACGTTCGGACTGAAAACCAAACGGCGTCAGGGTCCGGTTATAGGCGCCGCTGCGAGCGATTCCTGCACGAAACAGATCAGAATGAGCGAGGAGGTTTGCGGTCATAAACGCGCCGTAGCTATGGCCGCCAACGCCGACACGCTCCCGGTCGACGACGCCCATCTCAACGCCCTTATCGATCGCAGCTTTTGCCGAATCGACGATCTGCTTAACGAAAGTATCGTTTACCTTTTCCGGATCGCCGACGATCGGCATTGTTGCATCGTCAAGCACGGCGTAACCTTGCAGCAGGAAAAAGAGGTGTGAATAACCGCCGATCTGAGTAAAGCGATTGGTGGAACCAGAAACCTGGCCCGCGACGGACGAATCGGTAAACTCGAGCGGATACGCCCACAGTACCGTCGGAAGCCGTTCACCCTTCTTGTAGCCCGGCGGCAAATACAGCGTGAAAGAAAGGTCGACGCCATCGGCTCGCTTATATCGGACGAGTTCCTTCGTGATCCCGCGAAGTTGCGGTGCCGGATCGGTAAACTCGGTCAGCTTTCGATCGACAACCGCAAGACAGTTCGTGTCGGGCGGGCAAACTTGGCGGAGATAAAGGTTAGGTGGATCGGTCGGCGACTCCCTTCGCGTGAAGAATCTGGCACCGTTCTCGTCGGCTAGCGCTACGACCGACTCGAATTTGTCGGTGCCCGAACGAAAAATCTCGGTCGACTTGAGTGTCTTCAAGTTCATCTGCCGCAGGAACGGACGGTCACCCTCCGGCGAAGCACCAGCCCCGGTCAGGAAAATTTCGTCACCAAACTGTCGAATGACCGAGTTGCCGTTCGGTAGCATTCTCGTTACCGGGTTGCCGATGTCGTTATAGCGGTCACTGACGTTAAGATCAGAGATCATCTTACGCTCAGCGGGATTGCGGTAATCGGTCATGAAGATCCGGCGCCGGCGCGTGTCGCGGTCGAAATCGTAGAACAGCATCATGCCATCGCGTTCGCCAAACGCCCTGCCCTGAAAACGGTGCTGTACCTTAAGCATTTCGGTAGCGGCGGAGGTAAACGGTGCAGCAAGCTTCATAAGCTTGTCACGGTTCTCGGCCTTCGTTCGCGGATCACCGCCGTCCAATGCTTCGGCCCAGGTAAGGGTCGCAGGCTCGGTCGGTATCCAACCTACGCTGCGAGGGCCGGTCGGAACGCCCTGAACGACGAGCGAGTCCTGAAGCGGGATGCTGGCGATCGTCGCGACGACGCTGGCCTTTGCGTCCCAGACCTCAACTTTTTTCGGAAATCTGCTGAACGGGAATAAGTAGGAAAACGGCCGTTCGATCTTCGTGACAAGATAATAACGGCCGTCAGGCGAAGGCGAGAATGTATCGTAGATCGCCGGTTTGCCCACGTTCTTGACCATCCCCTTAACGTCTATGAGCGCCGGTTGA
The DNA here is from genome assembly GCA_030372865.1 of Pyrinomonadaceae bacterium. Classification (GTDB taxonomy): domain Bacteria; phylum Acidobacteriota; class Blastocatellia; order Pyrinomonadales; family Pyrinomonadaceae; genus OLB17. The sequence continues at coordinate 5,507 of JAUCQE010000350.1, read as the reverse complement.
GAGGTCGCGTAATACTCGAAAAGGCGTTCGTCGTTCGGGCTCCTGAGCAGATCCTGGAACGTCTGGACAGCTCCGCTCCGGCCCGCAGTTTCCTGAATGTTCGGTTCGGTCGGTGCTATATCGCGGTATGCCGGGGCGTTGCCTCGACCCTGCGGAACGAGCGTCGCAGATACAGTCGTTGGCGCTTCCCATCCAAAACCGCCAAATGCCGTGTTGATATAAACATTAGGGACCTTGGTCAGCTTGCCCGTAGCGGTCTCAATGAACCAAAGTTCGACGCCTTTGTCGGTAACGTTTCCGGCAGCCAGATACTTCCCGTCCGGAGACCACTGCGGCGAAACGATCTTAGCCCCAGCCGGCAATGCCACTTTCGTTTTCGCTCCGCCTTCCACGGCCTGCAGCGTTACGCCGACAAAGTACGGCTGACGGTGCTGAGCGTTCGTGTTCGGATTGATGCGGAGTCCTGCCAATCGAAGCATCGGCTCGGCGAGTTCTGAGATCGGCGGGTATCGCAGCGGCTCGAGTAGCGCGATCTTATCGCTTGCCGGCGAAACTGACGTAGCCGGTATTGCCGGTGCATTGAGCACGTCGAGGATCTCTTTCGGCGGCTGTTTGTACGCGCCCTGTGCAAACAGCCAAGCCGGTGTCAGGGAGATGATTAGTCCAATGATCAGTTTTGTTTTCATAGCGAAATAAATTATTTTCTGAGACTGTCAATAATCCCTGCAACAACACTTGGTAGTGCGTCTTTATCGTTGGCGTGGTTCTCGGTAAATACTGCGATCGCAAATTTCCGGCCATCCGGCAACTCAATGTAGGCCGCATCGTGCTTTGCACGGCTGGTCCATCCGGCCTTTGACCAAAGCTTTGCTTCCCGTAGGTTTTTATCGATCAATGCCTTGCCGGAATAGTTCACTGCCTGGCCGCTTCCCTTACCGGGGTCCGCTAAGGGCTCCCGTTTTAGCAGGTCCATCATTCTTTTGGTCCGCTCGGCGTTTAACAGACGGCCAAGTGCGATTTCGGCGATCAGCCTCGCGGAGGCATTCGTGGTCAGCATGTTGCGGTTCTCGCCTTTGTAATTGCGGAACTGCTGCTCGACGCCATACGCATCCTCACAGTGCGTTTTCTGGTTGACGTTGATGTTCGTATATCCCATGGAGGAAAAATAGCGGTTCATCCGATTGCGCCTGAATGACCACTTTTCAAACTCCTTTTTCGGCAATTCGCTGCCGCTCGACGTTTCGGTCAACACATCGACGATGTACTGCGTTGCCTCGTTTGAAGAGTCAACGATCATGTCGCGAACGCCGCGCTCGAGTTCCGGCGTCAGCCTGATCTTGCCATCTGCGAGTTGTTGCTCGAGAGCTGCCATATAGAACATCTTCACGACGCTCGCCGGATAGATCTTTTCTTCTCCGCGATAGTCGGCGATCGTTGCACTCGTCGGGTCAGTGAGGTCGATCAGCGTGACCGCGATCTCATTTGCCTTGAACGACCCGTCCGGATATTTCTTTAACAGGTCGGAGACTACGACATCAAGCAATTTCTTGAGATCCGGCGACTGCGTGAGGTTCAAAGGCGAATAATTCTTCGATTTAACGATCTCACCACGGTCAGCTGTGTAAACAGCTGCCGGCATTGACAGCTGAACTGCCAACAAAAGCAGGATTACCGACAGAACACGGGTGTACTTCTTCATAAATTGTCAGGCGGTTTCTTTACGAGAGTTGATTTTCAGAGTATAAACAAAAAACATCTCGCAAAAAAGCTTCCCGTCATCGAGCAAAAAATGAGTGAAGAAAAGCTAGTTAGAGGTATCGGCCGCTGGGACCTGACCGCGATCGCGATAAACACCATCATCGGGGCCGGCATCTTTGGATTGCCGTCGAAGGCGTACGCATTGATCGGTTCGTACAGCCTTTTTGCCTTTGTTGCGTGCGCATTGATCGTCGGCGTGATCGTGCTCTGCTATGCCGAGGTTTCCAGCCGCTTCACAGCGACGGGCGGCCCATACCTTTACGCCAAAGAGGCCTTCGGGAGTATCGTCGGCTTTGAAGTCGGGTGGCTTTACTGGATCGTCCGGGTAACGACCTTCGCAGCAAACTGCAACCTCCTCGTCACTTACTTCGGCTTCTTCGTCCCCTCCGCCGCCGAGGGTTTGGCCCGCATCGCGGTCATATCGTTCGTCGTCGCCGTGATCGTTGCCGTCAACATCATCGGCGTACGCGAGTCGGCGATAATGACGAACGTCTTTACCGTGGGAAAACTCGCCCCGCTCTTCATTTTTGCGATCATAGGACTCGCATTTATCGAGCCCGCAAACTTCACTTTCGATGCCGTCCCGGAATATTCTGCGTTCTCAAGTGCGGTGCTTCTATTGATATACGCATTTGTCGGGTTTGAGGTTGCGGTAGTAATGGCCGGAGAGACGAAAGATCCGCAAAAAAATACGCCATTCGCACTTATCGTAGCCCTTGCAGTTGTAGCGACGACCTATATTTTGGTCCAGATCGTCAGTATCGGAGTGCTTCCGGGCCTCGCAACGTCTGAACGGCCGCTTGCTGACGCCGCGAATGCGTTCATGGGGCCGGTCGGTGCCGCGTTTATTACTGTCGGCGCACTCGTCTCGATCCTCGGAAATCTCAATGTCGGGCTTTTAGGTGGAACACGGTTGCTGTTTGCGATGTCGGAACAAAAAGAGTTCCCGGCGTTCGTCGGTAAAGTTCACGAACGTTTCCGGACGCCGCATGTTTCGATACTGCTCACGGGGCTTGTCATCCTTCTGCTGACAATATACTCGTCCTTTATCACCGCACTCGCGATCGCGACGATAACACGTCTTTTGGTTTATGCGACGACTTGTCTTGCGTTGCCGGTGCTGAGGCAGCGGAACGACGCACCGGAAGCAAAGTTTCACGTTCCGTTAGGAATTGCGGCAGCGGTGCTTTCAATATTGCTGATCGGTTGGCTGCTTACACAAGTTGCCTTCGTACGCGAGGGCGTTCCGATCTTGATAGCGGCCGGGATCGGGCTCGTCCTTTATTTTGCAAATCGCTATTTTAGGATGTGAGAATGCCGTGACTGCTGACTCACTTTACTTAAAGATGCCCTCACCGAGAAAGTTTTCGCGAATGTAAGAGATCGTGGCGTTGAGAGTTTCCTGCGGATCGCGTGGCGAAAATCCGAGTTCTTCCTGAGCTTTCGACGAATCCAGGTACCAGAAATATTCTGCCAGTTCGACTTCTTTCGGCTGCACTGGAGAGGTGCGGTTCCAATTGCGGAAGAGTGAGTCGATCATGCCTGCACCGGCCACCGCTAACTTCTTAGGCATACGCAGCATCGGAGCCGAGACACCGGAAAGCCGCTCTAGGCGTCCGAAAAACTCCTCAAATGTCATATTTGCCGAGCCGAGCAAATATTTCTCCTGATGTCGGCCGCGGTCCAGTGCGTTGATGAACGCCGTGGCCGCGTCTCGCGTATCGACGATACTCAACCCACCGCTCGGGCAATATGGGATCTTGCGGCCGAGAAAATCCAAAACCACTTTTGTCGAGCTCAGCCTCTCGTCTCCCGGGCCGAGCAACAGCGTTGGGTTCATGATCACGAGTTTCCGACCATCACCGTCAAAGTTCATCAATGCGGCCCGCTCCTGGTAATACTTCGACGCGTAATATCCCCAACGCGAAATTATCTCAACGGGCTGAGGAAACGATTCGTCGATGACATCCGGATCTTCGCTGACGGCAATCGTTCCGCTTGATGACGCTAAGACCATCGTCTGGACGCCCGCGTCGCACGCGGCTTCGCACAAGATCCTTGTTCCTTCCAAATGGATCTTGTTCATCGCCGCGGTGTCATCGTTGTCGCGCGAGACCTTGCCGGCGAGATGAAAGATCGCTTCAACGCCCGCGACGGCGTTCTTCACATCCTCAGGATTGGCGACAGACCCCACCGCAGCTTCGACACCGGAGTCCGTCATCCAGGCAGGCACAGTCGACGCCATTACCCGCAGATTCTTTGCTCCGGCCTCAAGTAACTGCCGAACGATATGCGTCCCGAGAAATCCGGTTCCGCCGGTGATCAGGATCTTTTTTTCCGTTTTTGCAAGTGCTTTCTTTTTCGCCATTTGTTTGGTTTCAAGATTGTACGCGATACTGCATCGCGATGATCCGCCAATGCCGCAAGTCTAATTCTTCCAGGTCTTTCTTATGGGGTGTGCCTCCGTATTGAATACCACCTTATTAACGTCAAGCGTATTCTCCAGGGCGAACAAAAGATAGAAATACTTAAACGTCTCGGCAAGCAGGAAACTGTGCATGTAATCGGCTTTCTCTTTTGTTTCCACGTTTGTCAGTCCGGCGTAAGCCACGTCGGTCCTACAATGCTTCACAAAATCTTCCCACATCTGCTGCCCCATGGACAGATACTTCGGATCTTTGGTGGTGCGGTAAAGGATATAGGCGGACTCCATTATCTCGGGACGAAGCGGATAGCCGCCGCTCTCGACCTTTCCTGTTTTGTAGTTAAAGACCTCAGGTTCGATGCCGTGTAACCGCCACATCTTGAACATCGAATCCTGAACACGGCCAGCGCGCCTCTTATCGCCGCTCAATGCCAGCAAGCCCGGGAAGAATGCGTCCAACGCTCCGGTGGTCGTAGCCGTCCGCTTCCCGGTATTCATGTCGGCATGCCCGTACCAAAGTGAGCCGTCGACTTCATCAGCGAGATATTTGTGGACGGCGGCTATCCCTTCGTCCCACATCTTCTTGCAGTCGCGCTCGCCAAAGAGAAGCCAGCATTTGTATAAATATTCGTAGTAGGAATCTATTTCGGCACTTACATGGCTGTCCGTGTTCGTCCACACGCCCGTCTCGACGTTAATGTTCGTTCCGACCAATCCCAAAGGCGAACGTCGTTTGTAGGTCTCGACAAGTGCACGTTTCGCCTTATCGTAATAAACCGCCTTTCCTGTCAGCTTCGCCAGAGTTCCGAACTCGATCAGCAGCGTCCCGGTTTCGGCTGGATTGGAAATTTCACCACGAGTTTTTCCGGTCTTGAGATTTACGTATTTGTAAGGAAGCCCCGTGGAAGAATCGAAAACTGGCAGTAGCCTGCGGCCGAGGTCGTCGGCAAGATCGAGCAAGCGTTTGTCGTTTGTTATCTGATAAGCCGACAGCAATCCGCCCAGAATTCGGATCGTGACCTCAAAATTCTGAACGTAGACATCCATGTCGAACGAGAGATTCTTGACGATATATTCCCGAGTCCCGTCCGCTTCTTTCTTTAAGCCCATCAAGTACATCGTGTCGAGCGAGTCGACAGGAGTCATCAGGATCGGCGTTCCGTACCAATCGCGGCAGGTCTTGCTGAGTGGTTTGAGGTCATCGTGGCCCCAGCAATGTTTCTTGTCTGTCTCTTATACACATCTGACGCTGCCGACGAGTTCCGAACTCGATCAGCAGCGTCCCGGTTTCGGCTGGATTGGAAATTTCACCACGAGTTTTTCC
>JAUCQE010000349.1 GCA_030372865.1 Pyrinomonadaceae bacterium | reverse complement strand
TCCGAATATCGCGCGTCTTCTGGACGCCGGGGCGACCGACGATCAGGTGCCATTCATCGCAATGGAATACGTCGAAGGACTGCCGATCGACGTTTTCTGCGACAAATACGAGCTAAGCCTGAGCAAGCGGCTCGACCTTTTCCGCACGGTCTGCGCGGCCGTGAATTTTGCCCACCGAAACCTTGTTGTTCACCGGGACCTAAAGCCCTCAAACATCCTTGTTAACGAAGACGGAATGCCGAAACTGCTCGATTTCGGGATAGCTAAAGTGCTTTCAGACGAATTCCAGGCGCTCGGCGGAGCGACGGTGACCAATCTTGGCGTGATGACGCCGAGCTACGCCTCTCCTGAACAGCTACGCAACGAAAGCGTAACGACCTCAACGGATATATACTCGCTCGGTGTAATACTTTACGAACTGCTAAGCGGACGAAGGCCGTTCCAATCGCTGGAGTCCGACCTGAAGGAGATCTATAAAGCGGTCCTGGAGGTTGAACCGCGGCCGCCCTCCGACCTTGCGGAGACTGTGTCGCGGGAAGTGCGGTCGCCAGCCGACGCAGTCGCGGGATCGCTGCCGGTGAGATCTGCGAACGAGGGCGGTAAGACGGCGGCGGAACGGCCCAACACGGATGGACGGATGATCAAGGCCACCGTTCAAGGCGGGCGGGGCATTAGTGCCGCACATCTCCGAGGAGACCTCGATAATATTGCTCTGAAGGCGCTTCGCAAGGAACCGGACAGGCGTTACTCTTCCGCCGAAAAGTTTGCCGAAGACATCGACCGCCATCAGCGCGGGCTTCCGGTGACCGCACGCCCGAACACGTATTCCTATCGGATCGAGAAGTTCTTTTCGAGGAACAAGGCGGGGGTCGTTGCAGCCGGACTGGTAGCGCTTGCCGTCGTCATCGGCATCATCGCAACGTTCTGGCAGACACAGGTCGCACGGGCGGAAAGGGCAAAGGCGGAGAGGCGGTTCGGTGATGTCCGCAAGCTTGCGAATTCATACCTGTTCGACGTTTACCCCGAGATAGAGAATCTTGAGGGTTCGCTAAAGGCCCGCGAAAAGATACTAACTAACGCGTTGCAGTATCTCGACAGCCTTTCGAACGAGGCGGCCGGCGATCTCGCATTGCAGAGCGAGCTTGCGACCGCCTATGAAAAGGTCGGCGAAGTTCAAGGCGCGCTTAGCGGTTCGAGCCTGGGAAATATCCAGGCCGGACTCGACAGTTATGCAAAGGCGGCGCGGCTGCGAGAGGCGGTTTACGCCGCGAACCCTTCTGATCTTGAGGCGAAGGAAAAGCTTGCCAACAACTATTACGTTACCGCCCGCACGCTCTGGAACAACAACCAGACACCGGAAGCGGAGGCAGCATTTGAACGTTCGCTGAAGCTCCGCCGGGAGTTGGTCGCTGATGACCCTGCGTCAGTCGAGTACCGTAACCGTCTGGCGGTCCTGCTGATCGACTACGGAGCTATACCCGTCTTCAACTCGCAAACGGAGACGGCGGTCGTACTGTTCGACGAGGCATTCGCGATAATCCAAAACCTCCGCAGGGAAGACCCTGAAAATGGAGATTTCAAGAAGGCCCAAACGCGGCTTCTGCGGATAATGAGCAAGGCAAAAGGTTCCCTTGGCGATTACCAGGGTGCGATACAGGGGTTTGCGCTTGCGATCGAGATCAGCAACGAACTGGCCGAGCAATTTCCAAACGACTTCCGTGTACAGCGCAGCGTATGGCTGACGCATTCGATGAATTGCGAACTTTATATCGATAAGCAGGATGCCGAGATGGCCGTTAAAACGTGCGCGCCGACCGTAGATTTTCCGAGGAACGCTCTGACCAAGGAACCGGAGAACGGAGTGGTTGCATATGACCTGGCCATTTCGCATTTCAACACTGCTCGGGCTTACCGACTTGCGAAAGATCATCCCGCAACCATCACCCATGCCGGCAAGGCGACCGCCGTCATGTCAGGGCTTAGCGCAAAGCACCCTGAGAATTCCGAATACAAACGGAATCTCGCGATCTATGATACCGAGCGGGCCCGGGCTGAGATCGCGCTCGGAAATTACCGCGAGGCCGATCTGCTTCTCGACCGTGTGCTCGAACTGATGATACCCATCGCGGCGGCAAACAATGAAGCGACTTATCGATATGACGTCGCGATCGCCCACAGGTTATCGGCACAGGCGAATTTCCGGTTGGGCAACAGACCGGAAGCGGCCGCATCGATCGAGAAGGCGATCGCGATCGTGCAGCAACTAAGAGACGGCAACTCGCTCCGTGACGCCGACAAAGGCCTGCTGGACGAATTGCTGCAGGAACGGGCTAGATTCCAGGCGGCGGCTGGCTAGGCAGGAGCCTATCTGTAAATATCGAGGCGAAATCAAAAAGGCGGCTTTGGGGCCGCCTTTTTGGGATTGGGTTTCAGGGCAAATCCGTTATGGGTTTGCGGTGAAGTCTACGCCGGAGAGGTTGCCGTTTACGATGACCTCGCGGGAGGTGAATGAGTGGCGTTTTGAGGCGACGCCCATGGTGTAGGTGGCGCCGGCTGTTACGCCGCTGATGCGGTAGTAGCCGAACGGGCTGGTCAGGACGGTGACGGTATTGCCGCCGCCGTCTGTGATGCTGACGCGTGCATTGGCGACGCCAAAGCCGTCAGCCGACATCACGCGGCCCTCGACATAGACCGACGCGGCGACGCCGCCGCTCGGTGCCTGTACCTGAACGGTGATCGGCTCGCCGGTCTTGAAGAAACCGACGGTCGCGTTCACGTTCTGCGGCGGCTGGTTCGACGTAAACCTGAAGTTGTACATCGTGCCCCAGCGGATCGCGTTGGCGTTCGGGTTTTGGGCAATGGTCTCGGTCGCCCAGCTTACGCTGCCGGCATTCTGCGTTACCGTCCAGGGAGTGCTGCTGTAACCGGCGCTTCCGTCGGTACCGTCCGCGCTCCAGCCCGGATGCTGCGGCGGTGCGTGGAAGCCGACGTTCGTGACCTGTGCTCCGGCGCCGACCGGAACGCTAAACGCGCCGACCGCACGGTCGAGGTTCTGGTTAAAGATGGCGTACTCATACTGCCAGACGCCCGGCGAAGGATTCGTGACCTTGTAGGCGACAAACCCGATGCCGTCCGCACCCGGGGCAGGGCGTATCTCGTTAACGGTCGCGTTCGGCCACGCCATGATCGCGGGCTTGGTGCGAATCGTCGAGCCGGCCGCCGAGAAGCTGAAGGGGCTGGCCGTTCCGGTAACGTTGTAACGACGGTACGAGACGTTGTTGTACATGTTGCACTGGCCCGGGTTTGCCTGGCACCAGGTGTACTCATGCGGGGTCACGTACTGTGCCTCGGCCCAGTAGGTCGCACCGGGGTTAAGGTTGGTCGCGAGGTCCGTGATCTTTGTCAGGACGCGATGCGACGGGCCGGTGTGCACGTGGCCGGCGTGGTTATTCGGCGGCGTTACCGAATCGCCCCGCGGGAAGAAGCCCGTGAACGGGTTGATCCAGGCACGCGAACCGAGGCTCGGGCCGGCATTGAGGCTCGCCGAATACGGGTCGGAGCAGCCCGAACCGAGACGCGAACCACCGACGCCGTTGCAGCCAAAGCCACAGAGGTTCTGCGTCAGCGCCGTAAAGGCGTGCTTAACGCTGGACTGGCCAATCTGTTCAAAGCGTTCGTCGTTCTGCGCACCGCCGCTCATGCGGTTGAGGTTTTGCGGAATGACGGGGTGGTCGTTGTTCGGAAGCGCGAACCAGTTGAGGTCGACGACGCCGGCGTTGCAGGAATCGGTACCGATCGCAAGGCCGACATAATCGCCGCTGGCGCTGCCAAACTGTGCAAGGCCGACGACATCACCGACGATCACGTCCGGGCCGGGAACGCCGCCTGCCGGGTCCATCGGCGGAAGCGTCTGCTTTTCGACCTCGCCGTTGACGACATGCGTTACCTCGATGGCGCGGAGGCTGGCGGTGATGTTGAGTTCGCCGACGATCATGCCGGCGTCGTTAGGACGGCCGAGCTCGGCGGCAAACTCCTTTGAAAGAAGGATGCGGCCGCCGCGAACTGCGAGCGTGTCGCGGTTGCCGTCGAATTCGTATTCATGGCCTTCGACGTTGAAGAACCGGAAGCCGGTCTTCGCATCGGAGATGACGATCTCGTAGGGCTCGCCGCCGAACGCGGTGTGCTCGACCATAAGATTGCCGAACGATTCGGCGAGCCTGCCGGGCAGTGCCGGAGCCTCAACCGGGGCAACGAGATTCATCGAGCCCGGCAGAGCGCCGCGAAACTCGTCGTTGTATGCCATGACGGTAAAGAACGAATTCTTTTCCGCCTCGAAACGAAGCGAACTGATAGAGGATTTGACATCGGCCTTTCCGACGCCGAGCTTCGTATTGTCAACGTCCATCGCGACGCTGCCACTCGCCACGATCATTTTTTCCAAGGTCCCGGTGTCCTCGGAGCGTGCAGGTTCGACCGGCCCCGAGAACAAAAATAACGAACCGCCGCCAAGCAAAACAAGCAACGGCAACACTGCGATGGAGATTGTTTTTAACATAATTAAATCGGACTTATATCAGGTCAACGCCATGTGAGCTTGGCAATGAGCAGAACGTCGAAGCCAATGGCTACAAGAAAAGTAGCATCATTTGTACACTTTTTTAGCGCAATTAATCAAGTCTTTTCGGGCATTTAGCGGAGTCGGTTATAGTATTCGAAACAGTCGGATTTATGAAAAGCGGGTGCGAAGGTAAGGAATCAGCTAAAAAGCAGCGGGCCGAGCTGCCGGTCTTGAACAGCCCTGCCGTGGGCAAGGGCGAGATCCGCGAATCTCGTGCAGGCCGCTGGCGTGCGGGCGCGCTGATCGCGCTCAACCTGCTGATGATCGCGCACATTATCCAGTGGAAGGTGATGGGCGAGACGATCTCGCCGATCGAACCCTCAGAGGCGATGTACACGCTTCAGCGCGGAGCGATCAACGCAGGTTTTATATTTTTTATCCTCGCGATCACCGCTACGCTGATATTCGGCCGCTTCGTCTGCGGCTGGGGCTGCCACATCGTTGCGCTTCAGGACCTCTGTGCGTGGATGCTGAAAAAGGTGGGGCTGACGCCGCGGCCGTTCCGTTCGCGGCTTTTGGTTTACGTGCCGCTGATCGTGGCCATATATATGTTCATCTGGCCGACCTTTTACAGGTGGGTCGTCAAACCTGTATCCGAGCCGCTTTTCCCGCAGTGGACCAACCACATCGTTACGACCGATTTCTGGGCTACGTTTCCGCCGGTCGCGGTGGCGATACCTTTTCTATTTATATGCGGTTTCATGACGGTGTATTTTCTGGGGTCAAAAGGCTTCTGCACCTACGCGTGCCCGTACGGCGGTTTCTTCGGCGTGGCGGACAAGGCGGCTCCGTGGCGGATACACGTGACGGACGCCTGCAACGAGTGCGGCCATTG
>JAUCQE010000348.1 GCA_030372865.1 Pyrinomonadaceae bacterium | reverse complement strand
CACAGCGCTGTCTCGTGGGCTCGGAGATGTGTATAAGAGACAGCGAAAAAGGCGGGAAGCTTTCGGCAATCATCCATAGCGCCGTCCACAATACGTCGTCGCACGAGGATTTCAGCGAAGACCTGGTCGGTATTTCGCGGACGCTCTACGCCTGCCCAAACGTTCGTACGGACGCGAAGATCGCCCGGACCGACCTGCAGACGCCGCTCTGGATGCGGGCTCCCGGGACGGTTTCAGGCGCGTTCGCACTCGAATCAGCTCTCGACGAGCTTTCTTACAAGCTCAAGATCGACCCGCTCGAGCTCCGGTTGATCAACTATGCAGAAAAGGATCCGGATAGCGGCAAGCCTTTCTCCAGCAAGGAATTGCGGGAATGTTACCGCCTCGGTGCGGAACGTTTCGGCTGGAAGGACCGAAAACCCGAACCGCGTTCGATGCGCGAGGGCAACCTGCTTGTTGGTTGGGGACTTGCGACGGGAACCTGGGGGGCGTTTCTCGCCCCTGCGTCGGCTCGCGTGACCTTAAAGGCTGACGGTACGGTACTTGTGGAGAGTGGAACAACCGACATCGGGCCGGGAACGTACACGACCATCTCGCTGATCGCCGCTCGCCAGCTTGGCCTGCCGCTCGAGAGGATAAAGTTTGTCCTTGGTGACAGCAGCCTTCCGACCGCACCGTCGCAGGGCGGGTCGATAACGACCGCGAGCGTCGGGACCGCCGTTCAGGAATGTGCTCAGATCGTGGTCAAGAGCCTTTTAGAAGCTGACGCGAAAAACGGTTCATCAGTCTTCGAAGGCGTTCCGTTCGAGGAGCTTACGTTTGAAAATGGCCGTATCGCGGTCAAGGGCAGTCCTGAGAAGAGTTCGACGTTCGCGGAACTGTTGCAGCGAAACGGTTTGCCGGAGATTGCGGCGACCCATACAACGCGGCCTGATTTCGGCGAACGTTCCAAATACGCCACCGCATCTCACGGAGCACAGTTTGTTGAGGTCAAGATCGACGAGGACATCGGAAATATCCGCGTCACTCGGGTCGTACAGGCGACGGCGGCAGGCCGCATAATCAACCCGAAAGGTGCCCACAGCCAGGAAATGGGCGGCGTCGTTTGGGGCATCGGCATGGCCCTGACCGAAAAGACCGAGGTCGACCATCGCATCGGCCGGATAATGAACCCGAACCTGGCGGGCTATCACGTCCCGGTGAACGCCGATATCGGCGAGATCGAGACGATCTTTGTCCCGGAAGAGGACAAGATCGTTAACCCATTGGGAGCAAAGGGGTTAGGGGAATTAGGACTGGTCGGGATCCCGGCGGCGATCGCAAACGCGGTCTACCACGCGACCGGAAAACGGATCCGAGAGCTCCCGATAACCCCGGATAAACTGGTTTAGGTCATCATTTGATAAGAAAAGTTCGTGCGCGGACTTGCGCGCATTTAGGGCTTTCGTTATCATTGGAAATTTGCTAATTGGCTCGAAAAGTCGATTACTGCAACAACAATTTAGCAAGGGTGGTCGAGCGGTTAATGGCACCGGGCTGTAAACCCGGCGGAGTAACATCCTACGCAGGTTCGAATCCTGCCCCTTGCACCATGAGCGGGAGTAGCTCAGTTGGTAGAGCGTCAGCCTTCCAAGCTGAATGTCGCGAGTTCGAGTCTCGTCTCCCGCTCCATTATCTTTTTGGAAAGGCCCAAGTAGCTCAGGGGTAGAGCGCATCCTTGGTAAGGATGAGGTCACGGGTTCAAATCCCGTCTTGGGCTCCATAGATATTTTTATCATTTTAATTTGACCGGAGAAGACACAAGAAGATGAGCAAGGAAAAATTCGACCGTTCCAAGCCGCACGTGAACATCGGCACAATTGGGCACGTTGACCACGGCAAGACGACATTGACGGCGGCGATCACGAAGGTGATGTCGAAGCACAAC
>JAUCQE010000347.1 GCA_030372865.1 Pyrinomonadaceae bacterium | reverse complement strand
GACGCTAAAGAGGTCCTTCTCGTCGTCGATGAACTGATCGCCCGCGGCCAGGACCTGCGGAATTTCTGCCGCGACCTGATGGCTTTAGTTCGCGATATGACCGTCTTTAAGGTCGCAGGCGAGGCCGACGGCCTGCTCGACAACGCCATCACGGGTGCCGATAAGATCAAGGAGCTTGCCGAACCGTTCTCGGGCCAGGACCTGCTGCGGATGTTCAATTCGCTTGCCCAGACCGAATCGAAGCTAAAGGACGTCACCCAAAGCCGTTACACGCTTGAGCTCGGCCTTGTACGGCTCGTCGAGATGCGGCGGCTTGCCCCGATCGAAAGTATTCTCGAACGCCTCGCGGCCCTTGAGAACGGGACCGCGGTAACCGCAATTCCGACCGCCGAACGGCCTGCCGCAAGGGCGTCTGAAACGTCTGCCCCGGCAACTGCCAGGCTGGCAGCCGAGGAAAAAAAAACTCTAGTTTCTGAGCCGAAGGCCCTTGAAGAGCCTCCGATGCCCGATTTTTCGGTCCATCTCGAGCCTCCGATGCCCGACAAAGGGTTTAGCACCGAACCGGCAGTTCGCGAGGAAAAGCCGCCCGAAAAGCCGGTTTACGAGCCTTCGGACGAGAACTGGCGGGCCGCATTGCCCGAGGACCTGAGACAGCGTCCGGGCGGCATCGACCTCAGTTTTGTCCAGAATCTGCCGGCAAAACTGCCGCCGATCGAGGCCGACGAGCTGACCCACTATGAGGACGGAAAGCTCGACGAAGCCTTTGAAACAGCTCTGGAACGAAGCGGCGAGGTGCTCGGCCCGATCCGCAATGCATCGGGGCTCGTTGATATTCTGACCGGCAAGGCCGCCGCCGAGGCCGAGAAACGGGCCGAACGTGAGCGAGACCTCTCGGCATACGCTCCACCGGAGCTCGAACCGATCGACGACAACGCACCGCTGCCTGAGCTTACGGACGATGCCACGGACGAAGAACTTATGGCCTACGCAAAGGCCCATCCGGCCGTCCGGCGTGCAATGCGGATCTTCCGGGCACAGGTCGTCGAAGTAAAGCGTATCTCGTAAGGGAACCGCCGACGCATTTTTGGCGTATAATTGTCTGAACTGACAGCATTTGTCTTTGATGAACAAGGGCCGATCGTTAAAACTTCAGCGGTTTTTCTCATGTCTCCTCCTGCTCGTGGCACTTGCCCCGGCACTGGCGGCACAGGACGGAGGCTTTTCGTTAAACGAGTCGCCACTGCCCGCCCCGACGGGCTTCGTCAATGATTACGCAGGAGTTATCGACGCCGGGACCAAGGCCCGCATCGAATCCCGCCTCAGGGAATTTCAACAGAAAACAGGCGTCGAGATCGCAGTCGCGGTTGTCCGGACGACCGGCGACCGCCCGATATTCGATTATTCCCTCGCCGTCGCCCGCGGCTGGAAGATCGGCTCAAAAGCCGACGACAACCCCGGCGCGTTGCTCTTCGTCGCGATCGACGACCGCAAATACTTTACCCAGATTAGCCGCGACCTGGAAGATGAACTCCCCGACGGCGTAGCCGGGAGCCTGCAAAGGCAATACCTCGTCCCCGAATTCAAAAAAGGCAACTACTCAAAAGGCATCTCAGACACCGTCGACGCCTACATCGCTGCCATCGAATACAAACTCGACCCGGCAAACGCCCCGCCCGCGACCGGCACTACCGACGAAGAATACAAAACCCCGCTCGGCGACACCCTCATCCGCGTCGTCTGCTGCCTCGCCATCTTGATAGTCATTTTTTCGATGATCGCATCGCGTCGCGGCGGTAAGAAGACTAAACGAGACAGTGATCGATGGGGCGGTGGCGGGTTCGGGGGCGGTGGTTCCGCCTTGCCCTGGATAATATGGGGCTCATCCGGCGGTAGTTCGGGCTCTTCATCGTCTTCGTGGGATTGGGGCAGCAGTTCAGGCGGTTCAGACTGGGGTGGATTTTCTGGCGGTGGTGATTTTGGCGGTGGCGGCGCGGGAGGGGACTGGTAACCTAAAATGAAGCAGCATTTTCAGCCATTTATCGACGATCTGCGGGCGACGCATGGCGAGAACCTTGCGTCCGTCGTTCTGTACGGTTCAGCAGCAGCGGGCGACTTTATGCCCGGACGGTCGGATTACAACATCCTGATCGCCCTCAATAAGATCACGCCCAAAGACCTCCGCGAGGCACACGCCTGCATCCGCGAATGGCACAAGCTTGGGCATCCGGTGCCGGTCTTTTTCACTGTTTCTGAGATAAAGAACGCGGCCGACGTCTTTCCCATCGAGTTCCATCAGATGCAGGTAACCCATAAGGTGCTGTACGGAATCGATGTACTTGAAGGCTTGTCGGTATCTGACCGATTCCTGCGGCACCAGATCGAATACGAGCTTCGCAGCAAGCTGTTGCTTCTTCGGCGGCAATATATCCCTGCCTCTGCATCGGTCGAGGGGATGAAGCGGTTGATGGGTGAAAGCCTTACGAGCTTTTCTGCACTATTTCGTGCCTTGTTATTGATGAAAGGCTTAAACGCTCCTGCAACGAAACACGAGATTGTCGCATTGACCGTCCGCGAACTCGGACTCGACGGCATCACATTCGAAAAGATCTTTAGTATCCGCGAGAACAATTTTGCAGCTGATCTGAACGAGGCCGGAGCCAACGAACTATTTGGCGACTATTTGTTGCAGATCGAAAGAGTGATCGACGCCGTCGATTCGATCGGAAGATCATAGAAGTGACCCGTTTTGTCGAACGGTTATACGGTATAAAGGAATCAAATAACAGACTTTCTATGAGGAGACACGAGATGAAACGAGTATTACTATTAGCGATCGCAATGTTCGCGGCATTTGGCCTCAGCGGGTGTAGTTACAATGAGCTGACGGCAAAACAGCAGAATGTCAGGGGTAAATGGTCGAACGTGGAAAGTTCACTTCAGCGGCGTGCTGACCTGATCCCTAATCTGGTGACCGCCGCACAAATGGCCGGCGTCCAGGAACAGGAAGTGTTTGGGCAGATCGCCGATGCCCGCTCGCGTCTTTTAGGCGCTCAAAGCCAGCCGCCGGCTGGCGAAGGCGGGGACCGCACGCCGGAACAGCGTCAGCAAATCATCGACGCCGCAAATAGCTTTGGCGGTACGATCGGAAGGCTCTTGAGCCTGCAGGAAAGCTACCCGCAGCTTCGTTCCAGTGAGGCGTTCATGAACGTCCAGGCCGAGCTTGCCGGTACGGAAAACCGTATAAATGTCGCTCGACAGGACTATACGACCGCCGTGCAGGATTACAACACAACGCGAAACTCGTTCCCGGCAGTGCTGACCGCGGGACTGCTTGGATTCAAAGAAGAGCCGTTCTATCAGGCAGATCCGTCGGCTCAACAGGCTCCGAACATCGGAAATGCGAACGATCTCCGCAGGCCGACGCCGGCCGCTCCGCCCGCAGCACCGCAGCCTCAGGGCAATAAGCCGCCCAACTAAAAACCGCGGGAACTGCACATGGAGCAGTTATCACAGGGCCTGGCGTTCGGTTCGAACGTACAGGCCTTTTCATTTCCCTTCGAGGCAAAAAGCTCGTCGACAATGGCTTCAACTATCGAGAATTTTTCTTGTGAGGCGTGTTGAGGAATCTGCTGGGGCGGCTTTTGGTGAGCCGCTTCGAGCTTATCAAGCCTGTGGTTTATCTTTTCAAGGCTCGCAAAGATCGCGGCAAAATCGCCCGACGGCCGTTCGGCTTCGAGTATTTGTGCGATCTTAATGGCAAGTTTCGGCGAGTCGTTCATTTCAGAAGATCGATATAGTCAACTACCCCGACGATCGCGGAATCGATCGCCGCACCAGGTTTCCCTGTCGCCGCCGTCGATGCGGACCAGCCTTCTTGGGCAATTATGACAACGTCGCCCTCGCCCGCATTCACCGAATCGAGTGCGAGACAAGTGTAGTCCATGTCCTCGCCCTCTGGGGTTATCTGCCGGCACAGCATCACCCGCGAACCCTCGTACCGCTGGTTCTTTTGGGTCGCAACAACGTTGCCGATAACTCGGGCGATAAGCATAACGAAATCAGAATACGGTGCCCTAATCTTCGCCGTTAAAGACGTGCTTTTCCGAATCGATTATTCCGACGATCGTGCAATCGGTCGGCGTCTCATCACGCTTGAACGGGAACGACGCCTCTTTGCCGCGGCACCAGAAGACCAGTTCACCGACGCCCGCACCGACCGCATCCAGAGCGACCATCGGCGAACCTTTCGGTTCAAGATTCGCATCAAGCGTCTGCACGATCAGCATCTTTCGACCGTGAAGAGCCTCATTCTTCACGGTCGAAACGACATTCCCTATGACACGTGCTATTTGCATCTATTTCCGATAATTGGCCAGCGACGTCGCCAGCAGACAGGCGATCAGCAACACGCTATACTCCATGCCGTTATTGCCCGCCCCGACCACAAACCAGCCACTTTTCCAATGGACCATCGCGATGCCGGCAGTCAGTTCGGCGGCGAACATCAGCGACACGATCCATGTGTAAAACCCGATCGCCAACAGAACGCTGCCGACCAGTTCGAACAGTGTTATCGCCCAGGCGATGTAAAACCCAAGCGGTAATCCCTGTGAGCCGAGAAACGTGCCAAGATCATCGACCGTGCCGTTGCTGATGCGGGCCGCACCGTGGACGAACATCAAAGCAGCGACAGCGACACGCACCGTTATCAACGCAGTGTTCCTGTTGTCGCCAAATGCCATCGTGCTCAATTTTTGCCAGGTTCTGTAGCCTTTCCAGCTCGGTCCTCGGCCTCTTCCTTAAAGATTTCAGTGATGATCTCTGTGAAGATCGGCCCTAGCTTTTCCCGGCCCATCCGTTGAGATTCAGCCCAAAGCTCCGGCATCGCGGAGATCATCTTTTTTCCGGTCGGCGATGCATAGAACGTGATCAGGCCCTTAAGATCCTCTTCCGTAAACAGTTTGTCGTAAAGCGGATAAGCGGTCTCCTGGATAAACTTACCGTAATCCACGCGCTCGGCGGCCCGTGTCCGAAACTTTTCTCCGATGATCTTCACCCGCTCGTCGGCGACCTTTTTTAGAATTGCCTTTTCCGCCCCAGAAAGCGAGCTGTTCTTATCGAGCGACGCATCAAAGCCCGCACGATAGTTTTTCTCGATCTCATTGAACGTCGCATCGACCATCTGCGGCATCTGGGCATCCATCTGCGACATTTTTATCAGTTCGGCGATTAGACGCGTTTTCTCTTCGCTGATTGTCGTCTGCGGCTTGACGCTCTGCGATAACCCGCCGACACAAAACAGCACCGCGATGGCCAGTAACAGACTTTTTCTCATTGTTTTTCTAGGAGGATGAGATGAGATCGATCGTGTCGATAACACCGATTATTGCGGAGTCGACCGGGCAGTCTTTGTTCCCTTCGGCCAAGCGGGCGGACGATCCGCCTACGACGATCACCTTTTCGTGAAAGCCGGCCCCGACCGTATCGACGGCAACAACATAGCCGCTCTGGTCAGACCCGTCCAGATTGACCGGTTTGACGATGAGCAGCTTCTTTCCGTGCAGCCGTTCGTCCTTTTGCGTAGAGACAACGGTGCCTAATATGCGTCCAATGATCATTGCGAAGTGGTCCGTTCGGCGGCGGCCAACGCTCGATATTTAAATTACCGAACATTGGCCGCAGGCCACTATCTCATGACGACCGGCAGGGTCTCATCCACGCTGGCGTGCGGACGCGGGATCACGTGGACGCTGACGAGTTCGCCGACCCGGCGTGCCGCTGCCGCTCCCGCATCGGTCGCAGCTTTGACCGCCGCAACATCACCACGGACAATCGCAGTGACGAATCCGGCACCGATCTTTTCGTAACCGACGAGCTGAACGTTAGCAGCCTTGACCATTGCGTCCGCAGCCTCGATCATCGCAACGAGACCCTTGGTCTCGACCATCCCTAATGCTTCCTGCATTTAGCTATTGCTCCTGATTTCCGTTGGAAATTTGAAATGATTTGTTAGTTTAACCCAATTTCGCCGCCTGGCTCAAAAGCTCGATCAACTCTTCGCGGGTGAACGAGATCTTTGCCCCGTTGCCGTTAGGCTCGCCCGGATAATGAACATCCAATTCGCACGATATGCCGGCGTCATGAAGGTATCCACACGCCTGGCATCGGGCATTCGACTTAAGATAGCCCGCCTTTTCGCGGATATTAATTAGCTTCTCGATCGCATCTTGCGGCAGGTCGTTCGCACCGCCAAGAGCCTTAGCGAGTATAGCGATCTTTGCTGTGTGCTCAAGCGTCTCAAGGCGATCAAATGCCTGCCAAAGATCATCCCCGTATGCGACCGCACCATGGTTCGCCATTAGAAGGGCATTATGATGCTCTACATAGGGCTTCATCGTTTCCGTAAGTTCGCTAGTCGACGGCGTGCCGTAAGCCGTTAGCGGGACGCACCCGAGCGTAAGGATGACCTCCGAAAGTATTGGCTGGTCGATCGCAAGCCCTGCAACAGCAAACGCTGTCCCGTGCGGTGGGTGCGCATGGCAAACGGCTTTGACGTCCGGCCGCATTTTGTAGATCAGAAGGTGCATCGCCAGTTCAGACGATGCACGGCGGTCGTTCAGCGGCTTACCTTCCATGTCGGTAAGCGCAAGGCCGTCTTCGGTCATTCGCCCCTTGCAGGTCATCGTCGGCGTGGCGAGAACCGTGTTCTCATCAAGGCGAATGCTGACGTTCCCGTCCGAAGAAACGACATAGCTCCGCTCGTAGAGCAGTTTCCCGATCTCAATGATCAATTTCCGGGCTTCGGATTCGTTCATGCAGGCAAGCTTCGTCAAGTATTTGAGGCCGGGCCGCGGCCAAAAACAAGAAACCACAGATTAACACAACACGCGAGGGTTGGTTAGTCTGTGGTCTCGGTAATCGAATCGGAACTTATTGAATCGCTACGGGGCGTTTCCAAGTCTGCGGAGCAGGAGGGGTCGGGACTTCGAACTCCGGACCCGGGCCAGCGGTACGGATCTGCTCTACTTCAAGCTTAAGCCGCAGGTTTTCATTCCGCAGGAGTTCCACTTCGCTTTGCATTTCGCGGCATTTGTGATGATATCCGCGATTGTAGCGTTTTGACTCCCACTTAAATGAAGGTGCCGTGAGGGGCACGAAAAAGCTTGCGATCGCCAATCCGGCGGCGAAAGTCAGAAAGAAAGGAACGACTCTTTTGAATACTGCGATAAAATCCATACTGCACCTCTTGTTCTTTACTGCTACTTTTTACGTCGGCCTTTCGTTTCCGGTTTCACCGCCGTGCCGTTAATCTCAACATTTCCGGCAAGAAAGTAAGAAAGGCTCTCAAAACACGATGTCAGGTCGACCGTCTTCAGCTTAACATCCTCGACCGCCTTTAACGGGACCGGTGCGAAATTCATTACTGCTTTTATCCCCGCTTTGAGCACCGTTTCGTACACTTCCTGAGCATACGCTGCGGGAACTGCAATGACCGCAACCTCTATATTATCCCTTTTTACGATCTCGGAAAAGTTTTTTATGTCTTCTATAAACACATTGCCGACTTTTTTTCCGACCTTCTTCGGGTCACTGTCGAAAAGGTCGACAATGCGGAAGTTCGAATCGCTGAAGCCCTTATATTCGGACAGTGCGGTCCCAAGACGGCCCGATCCGATGATACAAACGCTGATCTCTTTGTCGAGCCCGAGTATCTTCCGCAAATGATTTCGAAGATCTTCGACATAGTATCCGACCCCCCGGACCCCGAACTCGCCAAAATACGCAAGGTCCTTGCGGATCTGGGCAGAGTTGAGGTGAAATTCCTTTGCGAGATGATCGGACGAAACGGTCGTTTTTCCGGCGGCCGAGAGTTCGTTCAGACAGCGAAGATAAATGCTGAGCCGGTTGGTGGTGAGTTCCGAGATCTTTTCAGCCTTCATCAAAAACTACTTAAACAAAAATATGTGGAACACTGCAAGCGACGCCGGAGTATTGATGCCGCCGTGCCTAGCCGCCGTTGCCCTAAACGACGATTTGTTTTACAATGTTTCAGAGATGAAACATTTCTCCAGTTTCGGTTAATTGTGATGATCGGTTACCTTTCCGGAAAACTTCTTGAGAAGCACGCGAACCAGGCAGTGGTCGATGTTTCGGGTGTCGGCTACGATGTTACGATCCCGCTTTCGACATTTTATGAACTTGGCGAGCCTGGCTCCGACGTCAGTCTTCGCATACACACCCACGTCCGTGAAGACGCCATTCAGCTCTTCGGCTTCTCGTCGGTCCGAGAACGTGAACTGTTTTTGAAGTTGATCTCGGTCCAGGGCGTTGGAGCAAAAAGCGGCATAACGATGCTCAGCGGAATGAGCGGGGATGAGATAATAGCGGCCATACGCACAGAGAACATTAGCAAGCTTACCGCCATCCCCGGCGTTGGACGCAAAACCGCCGAGAGGATGGTCATCGAACTTCGCGACAAAGTGGGTGATCTTGTCGGGACCTCGCAAGCGGCTTCGGCAGTGGGTTCGGCCGAAACTCCGGACGGCGGCGAAGCCGTGTTTGACGACGCGCTTTCCGCACTGGTCAATCTCGGTTACCAAAAGAATGCGGCGGAAAAAGCATTACAGCAGGCCAGCCGTGAAGGAACAGAACAGACCGTGCAGAAACTCTTGCGGGCCGCTCTTCAGCGTCTGGCAAAATAGGGCTCTTTGAGAACGAATGCTCGAGATAATCGAACACATAAAGCGGGACGTCTCCATACTTGACCGCAAAGCCGTCACGGCACTCGTCTATACGGCGTTCGGGCTTTCGAGCATTTACTATTTGAAGAATCCCGCGGTACCTGCATCGATGTCTGCCGGGACGACTCTTGAACCGATCGGAGACGCGATCGCGTCTTCGAATACCAGCAATCTTGCGGGACTAGCGTGGTGGGTCGTAGTAGTTACGCTCTTTTATTTCGTGCTCCCTGCGGCGATCATTCGATTCGGTTGGCGACAGAAACTTGGTGATTATGGGCTGAACCTTCGGATCGAAGCGGATTTCGCAAAACTTCTGGGCGTGACTGTCATTGTGATGCTTCCGCTTGTCTACTTGATGTCGCTGACCGAAGGCTTTGCCGCGAAGTATCCGTTCCTGCAGATCTATGATGGCAGCCCGTATCTCGGCACTTCGTTGCTGGTCTGGGAACTTATCTATTTCCTGCAGTTCTTTGGGCTTGAGTTCTTTTTTCGCGGCTTCATGGTCCATAGCCTGAAGCCGGCATTAGGGCTTTATTCGATATTTGCGATGACAGTGCCATACTGCATGATCCATTTCGGCAAACCGCCCGCCGAAACAATGGCGGCCATCGTCGCGGGGATATTTCTCGGATGGCTGAGCTACAAGAACGGAAACATCTGGCTCGGCCTCGTCCTGCATTGTGTCGTAGCCTTCTCGATGGACATTCTCGCACTTTACAACAACGGGCAATTGGGCTAGGTTCGCAGCAAAAGGAAAAAGATCGTGACGGAAACAGCAGTAATAAACATTCGAAACGAGGAACTCACACCCGAAGAGTCCAAATTCGAGGCGACCCTTAGGCCTGCCCAGCTTGCCGAATATATCGGCCAGCGAAAGGTCAAAGACAATCTTCGGGTCTTCATGAAGGCCGCGCTTCGGCGTCGTGAGGCCTTGGACCACATACTTCTCACGGGCCCTCCGGGCGTCGGCAAAACAACGCTCTCAAACATCGTCGCAAATGAAATGGGTTCGACGCTAAAAACGACCGCCGGCCCAATCATCGAAAAAGCCGGAGATCTGGCGGCGATTCTTACAAATCTCGAAGAGGGCGACGTTCTCTTTATCGATGAGATCCACCGCCTGAGCCCGGCAATCGAGGAGATCCTTTATCCGGCGATGGAGGATTACAGCCTAGACATCATGGTCGGGCAGGGCCCGGCCGCAAGATCGATAAAGCTCGAACTTCCGAAATTTACCCTCATTGGTGCGACAACGAGACCTGGTATGATAACCGCTCCCCTTCGCGGACGATTCGGCATCATATTTCATTTGGATTTCTACGGCATCGAAGAACTTCAGAAGATCGCGAACCGGTCTGCAGGGATTCTTGGCGTGGAGATCGATGAAACAGGTTCCAACGAGATCGCCCGCCGTTCGCGCGGCACGCCCCGCATCGCCAACCGCCTGCTCCGCCGTGTTCGCGATTATGCCGAGGTCGACCACGACGGCCGCATCACCGAACACGTCGCCGCTGACGCCCTCAACCGCATGGAGGTCGACACATATGGCCTCGACGAAATGGACCGGAAGCTTCTGCTCACGATCATTGAGAAATTTGACGGCGGCCCGGTCGGTCTTGGTACCCTTTGTGCTGCCCTGCACGAAGAGAAAGACTCCATCGAAGAGATAATCGAGCCTTATCTTCTGCAGATCGGGTTTTTGAATCGCACGCCCCGAGGACGAATGGCTACGCGCCTTGCTTACGAACATTTTGGCCTCGATATCCCCCGCCAGACGACACCACAAGCGCTCTTCGAATAAATGACGGTGATCCTGACGCATCAATTCTGCGTCAAAACCGAACCGAACGGCAGGCTATTGCCGTTCGGTAGCGGTTTCCGCAATAATCAAGTTATGCGTATATCAATTCCCTTTCTGCTGCTCCTCGCCGTGTTTTCGTTCGTGACCGTTGACGCTCAGACGCGTTTCGAGGGTTACAACGTGATTGTTGACGCACCGACGAACCAGCGTGCCGCAACGTGCGCGGTCAGATATTTGCCGCCGACGACCACCATTACCGTCACGGATCTCGACACATCAACGCCACTCCGCCTGACGGCATGCGACGGCACCGTAATGAACCGCGGTTCGGGCAGCGACAGCGTAACGATGCGTGTGAACCCCACGACTTTCAAATGGTGTTTCACGGGCGAGGACAGCAAGTACAAGATCACGCTGAGCGCACCGGGACGGCCGGCAATTTCGTACACGTGGTACTCAGATCCAGACGAACGACGGCGTGGATTCTATAACATCCGCGATTTCGGTGCGGTTGGAAACGGACGGACCGACGATAGCGATGCTTTTCGCAGTGCGATGGCGGTCATTGCGTCGAATAACGGCGGCACTCTCATGATCCCCGACGGAGATTATCTGGTCTCGGGCCCCGTCGCTCTTCCGTCGGGCTTGGTGATGCAGGGAACGAACGGCCTGCAATCAATGGCATCTACCAGCGACGTGCTAAGGAAGAACCCGGTGCGTATCACGCTTGCCGCCGGCAGGCGATCACTGTTTCAGATCGGCGAATGCGTCGAGAACGTTACTATCCGCGATCTGGAACTCTACGCGCAGAGCAACGACGGGACGAGCGGCATCGAGGCGTTCGGAGCCTACACAACCTCGCAGGGGTTCGATTTCGAACGAGTGGCATTTAATAATTTCAACCGTGGGATAAACGCATACGGATTGCCCCAGACGAACCTGAATTGGCAATTTGATTACGTTCGGGTTTCAGGCTGTCGGTTCTTTATGAACCGCGATACCGGCATTTTCGTGAATACACGCAACACCGACTGGAAGATCACCGGGTCCTTCTTCACGAATCCGCGAAAGCAGCCCGGACAGAATGCGAACTCCATGCATTTTGAGCGCGTCGGGATAGTGATCATTGAAGACACATACGGGGGCGGCTTCGCGAATGCGAAAGGCGGGACGTTCATCAATATTCTGGATAGCGGAAATCTGACGATCATCGGCTCGCAGACGGAACAGATGACGAATTCGCTTGTTTACAACGAGGTACAGAATCCGAACGCAGGGGATTATTCATTTCCTATCACGATCGTGAATTCCATCTTTGGTGACCCCATCGTATTCAACGCGCGGCGAACCCTTGTTTCGACAGGCTCGCTCTACGAGGGCAACACGTTTCGTGCCGATGAGAGGCTGCGAGTTTATTCAACGGGCGATCGGTTCTGCTACGACGGCTATATTCTTGGATGCCGCGGAGCAGAGAAGAATAATTTCGACCGTGCGACGATCATTTTTATGACCGGACAACCTGGAGAGCGTAGTGTCCCGGGCCATCCGACAATTTTAGGTACGGATGTCCAGTTGGGCGGCAGTCTGCAGTTTCCTTCGTTCACTCAGAATGCCCTGCCCGCGAACAAACCCGATGGGTCGATGGTTTATTGTACGAACTGTCGCCGTTCATCGACCCCATGCCAATCGGGCGGAAGCGGAGCCCCGGCAATGGTCGTGAACGGCCAGTGGAGCTGCCTGTAGACCCATAGAGTAAAAACGAGGCCTTAATTTGACGAGCCGAAATCTGGAATTTAAAATAAGGATTCGCTTGGCGGCCTGAGTGATGATCAACGCATACAACTACTTCTTTTTTCGCGTCTACGATTGGCAAAATCGCTGGTGGGCATCCTCCGCCGACCCAAGACTGATCGCTTCTCTGGCGGTCAGTCTGCTTCTTTATATCAACCTGCTTTCGCTCTACCGGATAGTTCCATACGTTGCCGGCATTACGGTCAGGATCGATGCCGTTTATTTACTGCTCGCAGCCGTGATTCTCGGCGGTATCAATGCTCTCTACATTTTTCGTAGCGACAGGGTTCAACGAATACATGAACGGTTCGGTTCGGAAACGGAACGCGACCGCCGCCTGAATCTTGCCTGGTGCTGGTATTACGTAGCCGCTTCCAAGATCGTTTTTATTACGTCGGTCCAAACGCTGCCTTTAATGTAAGATAGCGGAGAAACGTGGTTTCTCCGCTCACTCGATCATTCATCATTTTTACGACGTCGCGACCCGACGTCACATGCCCCTCTAAGTCAGGTGTCGAAT
>JAUCQE010000346.1 GCA_030372865.1 Pyrinomonadaceae bacterium | reverse complement strand
GGTCGGATCGATGCGCCCCGAAACGATGGTCGAGCGTAACTTCGTGCCGTACAAGGGTGACGGCATTCCGCACGGCGGTTTTTATACGCAGGAGCAGATAAAGGATGTGGTCGCGTATGCAAAGGCACGGCATATAAATGTGATACCCGAGATCGAACTGCCCGGCCATGCATCGGCGGCTCTGGCGGCGTATCCGAAGTTTGGCTGCAAGACGGATTATCAATATAAGATCCAGACGACATGGGGAATTTTCAAAGAGGTCTTTTGCCCGACCGATGAGACGTTCAGTTTCCTTGAGGACGTCCTGACCGAAACCATCGCCCTGTTCCCCGATTCGCCCTATATTCACATCGGCGGCGACGAGGTCTTGAAAGACCACTGGAAGGAATCAGCCTTTGTTCAGGACCTGAAAAAACGCGAGAACCTGAAGGACGAGCTTGAGGTCCAGAGCTATTTCATCCGCCGGATCGAGCGGTTCCTGAGCTCAAAGGGCAAGAAGATGATCGGCTGGGACGAGATACTCGAGGGCGGCCTGGCACCCAACGCGACCGTGATGTCGTGGCGCGGAATGCGCGGCGGCATCGAGGCGGCAAAGTCGAAGCACGACGTGATAATGACGCCGACGACCCACGTCTATTTCGATTACGGCCAGGGCGACCCGGCCTATGAGCCGTTAAATATCGGCAGCTATGTCCCGCTCGAAAAGGTCTATTCGTTCGAGCCCGTTCCGCCGGACCTGACGCCCGAGGAAGCCAAGTACGTTATAGGTGCGCAGGCGAACCTTTGGACCGAGTACATCAAGACGCAATCGCACGCGGAATACATGATGTTCCCGCGCATGCTCGCGCTCAGCGAGGTGGTTTGGTCACGCAAGGAAGACCGCGACTTTGCCGACTTTAAGCGGCGGCTGAACGCGATATTGCCGAGGCTCGATAAACAAGGCGTGAACTACCGAATTCCCGAACCCGGCGGATTGCAGAACCTCGTGACCGACGCCGACAAGGCTATTATCACCCTTACGCCGGCTCCCGGAACGCGTGTGCATTACACGACCGACGGTTCGACGCCTGACCAGGCATCGCCGGCATATTCACGCCCGATCGAGATCCCGCTCGGCGAGGGCGAGGTCAAGACACTGAAGACCATCGTGGTCAACGGCGTGGGCCGCGCAAGCGTGGTATATGCGGCGACGGTGGTCCGCGGCAAACTCCGCGAGCCGGACGAAACCACCGCTTCTACGCCGGGTGTTAAATACGACCTTGCGATACCCCAAGAGGGCGCGAATAACATGGCCACCGTGACAAAGGGCGAGAGCCGGTCGATAATGCTCAACCAGTTCGCCAGCAAGGCCGACATCAAAAAGCCGTTCGCCGTTACCTTTGACGG
>JAUCQE010000345.1 GCA_030372865.1 Pyrinomonadaceae bacterium | reverse complement strand
CAGCCTATGAAAATGAGGTTATCGTCATTCTGCTGTATTCCTGCCCGGCGAGCCAATAACTTGACTGAGAGCTTCTTTATGTCGGCACCGATGAATTTTGCCGGCTTGTTGTTTGCCTTATATGTCGCCCTGCATTTTGGGTCGATATCTATTCCGGCGAGCACATCAACTCCAGCCTGCCGGAACCCATAGGTCATACCTCCGCCACCACAGAAGAAGTCGACCGCTCGGAGTGAAGTGGGTTGGGAATTCATAGACGGCTAGAGCGAAAGTTTATCAGAAATTTAGAAACTCATCAAGCTTCTTAACTTGCGTGAGTTGAACGATTTAGAGTGAAATCTAAAATTGGAGTTTTGCTTCTTTCTGCCTCCTACCGGTGGACTCTGGAGAGGGAGGCTTGACTGCGTTTCGGCGAGCTCGAATAGCGGGATAGAAGCCCGGGTTGGTGGGCAGGAACAAGCGGACATCGGATAGTGGACAGTGGATAATCTACAGGATCATTCGTCTAGATAACGGAGCGGGGCGTCAATCGTTTAGATATTTAGCGTAGGAGCCGTCGAGGATGGCGTCGATTAGGATCTGGTTTGGGGATCGGCGGAGGCGTTTTTGGTGGGACTGGTGGGCGGCGAGGGCTTCGGCCTGGTAGTCGCGGAGGTGTTCGGACTCGGCGGAGTAGCCGAGAAGCTGGAGGCCGAGGAATGCGCCGTTGGAGCCGCTGCCGGGTTCGGGGTGGTCGGCGGCGTGGCCGAGAGCGGCGGCGGCAAGCCGGAGCATGCGGGCATCGGCGGGCGGCGCGGCGTCGGGATCGGAAAGCTCAAGGGCCCGGGCGGGCGGATCGTCGAGGCGGCCGAGGCGGTAGGCGGCGACACAATTTTCATCGAACCGCACGGGGCCGCTGCGGGATTTAAGGTGCTTGAGGTACCGGATGTCTTCTGCCATCGTGCTGCGGCAAATGGCGAAGACGCTGTCCGCCGCATCCGCCATCGCGTGGCCGCCGGGCAGATCGGCAACCGTAGCGGGCCGCACTCGCCTGCTCGGCTTTGCCGATGACACGGCCAGGATAGAAACGCCGTACACAACGGTCGCGAGCTTCAGCATCCGCATGAGCCGCTGGCCCATGCTGCCCGAAAGGGTCCGCACGAGTGCGGAGAGATTGTCGATGATCAGCACTTCGACGTCGTTATTGTGCACAAACTGAACGACGCACTCGCGGAGAAAGGCATAGCGGTCTTTTTGGTGGGAATCCGGCAGCTTTTGCTTTGGGTCGATGCCCGACCAGTGGAAATTTTTGGCGAAGCGGTACGTGAGCGGCCGGCCGCCCTCGCCCCGCAGCGTGTAACGCTCGGCAAACTGAGCGGCGGTGCGTTCGAAGTCGAGGTAGTGGACGCCGCGGCCGCCGCGTGCACGGGCGATCGACTCCGCCAGCTGCACCGCGAAGAGGCTCTTGCCGATTCCCTGCCCGCCGAACAGCAACGCCACCTCGCCCTCTCGCCACAACGGGCCGAAGAGCTCCGCCGGCCGCCGACGCGGCTTGGCCCGGCCGATCTCGCCGCCCGCCAGCGTCTCGAACGGCAGCTGGTAGATCGTGCTGTCGTTCTTGCGTATGCGCTCGCGGAGCCGCGCCCACTTTGCCGAGTGGTCCGGCGGCCGGTAGCCGTACGCCGAGTCATACCGCGAACTGTCGTCGAAATCGTCGTCAAGGTCTTCCATCATCGCAACCGGCCGCGGAGAAACGGCCGTTACGAGGATGATAACGCGTGTTGCGTGTATTGTAAAGTGTTTCGTTGGCGGGACGCAAGAAGACTGCCCCTGCGTTTCGAAGTAAAAAGACTGGTGTGAGCTCGGGAGGTGCTATACTCGTTGTATGACATGTAGTCCACTTGCAGTTTCCCGCCGACACGTGCTCGGCGATCTTTATGCTCAATGTGACCGGATCGAATCGATACCGGTTTACATGAACGACAATGGAGGCGAGGTTTTGGGCACGGTCGATGAGAGCCTTGGGCATTATGCCGACGCCTTTCTTTTCCGGCTTTCTGAGGAGATCTGTAAGAAGCTCTCATCGGGGCATTTTATCTATTCATTTAATTACGACTACGCCGCCACGGACGCTCCCAGCGGCCGCCGCCGCATTCGTCTCAGTTCGATCTCACTGACCGGCCGCCCGGCCTATGCGAAGCCCGTACCGAAACCCGCCCGGGAAGCAGCAAAAGCAAGTACGTAAAAGCGATCGATAGCGGTTGCCGCCTTGACGCCCGTTTGTTCCCGGCGTTTTATTCGTGCGCCGAAATTGATTGCTTTTTTCGGGGGTTTCGGTTATCAAGGATGTGTACTTTTGGCACCGTCCTTGAGCGTTCCCATGAAAAGATTTATATCCGCCGTTGTTTTGTGCGTTTCGCTGCTGGCTGTCGGTTTTTGGACGATGTCCAGGACGGTCGCGGCTGAGGGCGATATTATTCTTGCCCTGCTCGAGCTGCCGGCACCGCCGCCGCCGAATCCGTGGGTGCCTGCCGTCGCGGGTTCGAGGCCCGAGGAATTTTACGACCCTTCGAAACAGCCGCCTGACGATGCTCCGATCGAGGACCTGATCGAATACTGGGAACGGCACAGCCCTCGTTATTCGGCTCTGAACTTCAACATCAAGCCCTCTGAGACGGTGATGCGGCGGCTGGCGAGCGAGGTCGAGCGTGACCCGGCGTCGCTTGCCCGGCTTATAAATGTGTTTGTCGAAAGCGAGGACGGGGCGAGAATAGTGAAGAACATCTATGACCGCCTGCCGGCCGAGGGCGAAGACGGCATGGACATTCGCCGCGGCGTGCAGCAATGGCTGACCTATAACAGCCCTTACTTTACGGACCGGCTTGAGCGGACGGCGCGGCGGGTCGGCGACTCGGACGAATACGTTTCGAACCAGCAAGACCTGCTCTCGCTAAGCCGCTACGACTGGCAGCGTGCCGAGCCGATCGTGAATCGTCTTTACAACGACTCATCGCAGCCGGTCTCGCGGGTGCTGGCGATGTGGGCGCTTTACAGGCGTGCGCTCGATACCGATTCGCTCGGCGATACGGACCGCTATCGCGGCGAGCTGATGGCGGTGGTCGAAGACCGCAACGCCACGGCGGGCATGCGCGACCTGGCTTTTGACGCTCTGGTAAAGGAAAAGGAATGGAGCGGCCGCGACGAGTGGTATTACACGCTGCTGGCGGACGAGACGCTGGCGGAGCTTCGCGTGAACGGGCAGACGTACACGGGGCTGACGACGTTGATATTGAACCAGCCGAAGGAAAAATACCGGGCAAAAATGCTGGAGCTGGCGGCGAGCCAAAACAAGACCGTGCGGAGTGCGGCGGTACGAAACCTTTTGATCATCGGGCAGGAAAAGGGCGGCGAGGACATCGTAAAGGCCCTGCTGCCGTGGCTGACGAATGCGAACTGGGTCGAGGTGGCGGATGACGAACGCGGCCGCAGCACCATTATCGGGTGGCTGGCGCAATATAAGGTGCCCGAGGCCGTGCCGGGGTTGATCGCGCTGCTGGACGAGAAGGATGTAATCGAGCCTCTGCCGCCGTACCGGCCGGGTACGAATTCGAACACGAACTCGACAACTACGATGTCGAATGTTGCGATAGACGACAGCGCTTTTTACCAGACCTATCCGGCGAACGCCGCTGCGAACGCTGCACGACCCGTCGCGCGGGCGGCGAACATGATCGCCAATGCAGCGAATACGACGGCGTACGCTTCGAACCGGGCTTATGGCAGTGAGATCGCATACCCGCATCGGCAACAGGCGATCTCTGCGTTGGCGTTTCAGAAAGATCCGCGGGCGATACCACCGTTGCGACGGTTGCTAGGGCAGGTGTCGGAACAGTGGGAACGTGGCAACCTCATAAAGGCCATCGTC
>JAUCQE010000344.1 GCA_030372865.1 Pyrinomonadaceae bacterium | reverse complement strand
AGCCCGAACACGTCGGCAAGGTCTGGCCGCTCCATCCGCCGTCGTGGGATACGTCGCAGTACCCAATGGACCTGTACGAATGGTCAGGCAGCATCAACATGGCCGCCAATGCCTCGATCGGCGAAGCACTCGCGTTCCAGAAAATGCTCGGGGCCGAGCGCAAGCTGGCTCGGATGCGGTACCTGGGAAATTACTGGCAGGAAGGGCTTCGAAAGATACCGGGCGTAAAGATCCTGACGCCGAGGCAACCAGACCGATCGTTCGGCGTCGCTTCTTTTGCTATTGACGGGATGCCTTCAGCGCAGCTTGCACGGTATCTCCGAACCGAAAAGCAGGTCCTCGTTCAGGACAAAGCGGGCCGGCACTCGCCGTTCAAGAACGCGATGCGCGTCTCGCCCGGGCCGTATACCACGCTTAAGGAACTAGATCGGTTCATCGCTGCGGTGAAGAGCGTCGCTGCCGATGGCATTCCCGCTACGTATCAACCCAATCCCGGCGATTAGCCGCCGATGAAGCTCATTGTGCGTTCGGGCTGGGTAAATGAGGGGTCGTTGATGTAATGTCGCGGCTCCTTTTTCAGTACCGCGGCTTCGATGAATTCGACGATCTCGCGGCGGCCGGCACCGGAACGGACGATGCCGCGGAGATCGTGTTCGGTGGCCGAGAAAAGGCAGGTGCGGATCTGTCCGTCAGCGGTAAGGCGGATGCGGGAGCATTGGCCGCAGAAGATCTCGGTGACCGGTGCGATGATGCCGATCTCGCCGGGAGCACCGTCGGCAAACCGATATTTCCAAGCCGTCTCGCTGCCGCGCGTCGCCGACGCAAGCTCAAGCGGGAATTCCATTTCGATTGCCTCGCGGATCTCACGCCCCGAAACAACCAAAGAGCGGTCCCAGCCGTGGCCGGAATCGAGCGGCATGTATTCGATGAAGCGGACGCTGAGAGCGTGTTCGCGCGCGAAGCGGGCAAAGTCGGCGATCTCGTCGTCGTTTCGGCCGCGGACGATAACGGCATTGAGCTTTACGGGGTCAAAGCTGGATTCGCGAGCGGCCTCGATCGCGTTCAGTACACGGTCGAGCGAATCGGAACCGGTGATCTCGGCAAAGCGGCCGGCCCGCAGGCTGTCTAGGCTGATGGTGACGCGGTCGAGGCCGGCGGCTTTTAATGCATCGGCGTGGCGGGAGAGGTCGTAGCCGTTCGTGGTCAGAGCGATATCGCGAAGCCGCGGCTTGAGGCGTGAGAGTTTTTCGACGAGGACGGGAACGTCGCGGCGGATGAGCGGCTCGCCGCCCGTCAGCCTGATCTTCTCAATGCCGAGCGAGACAAAAATATCGGCGACGAACTCGATCTCTTCAAAGGAAAGAAGCGTTTCCTTTTTAGCCCACGCGGGCTCGCCGTGCGGGAGGCAGTAGAAACACCGAAAGTTACAGCGATCGGTCAGCGAGATGCGTAGATCGCGGATCTGTCGGTTATATGCATCCGTCAGGCTCACAGCTTAATGATAGCCCTCCCGGCGACGCAGTTAAAGGAAAAGCGTCGTGCGGGCTATACATTTTCAGGTTAGACGCGATCGGGAGGCAAAAATATGATCCCGATCAGGTTTTGGTCATTTATAACGTTCGGCGATGGTCTTAATGTGTGCCCGGACCTCGGCGGCTTCGGCCGCGGTGACCTTTGCGAGGACGGCGTCGATCTCTTTCAGCATTTTCTGCAGCTCGGCACGGTCGGCAGGGTCTTCGGGCGGTGTGTACGAAGTGTCGGCCTGCGAGGCGTCGGCGTAGCTGGCAAAGCCTTCTTTTAGGTCACTCACCGCCTGTTTGCTGTGCTTTCCAGCGGGGTAATAGCTGAGATACCTGACGCTCGTGATCTGGTAGTAATTGACCCCGCAGTTCATGTAGCCTTCACACTCGCCGGGGATGGGATTCTGCGCGGCTTCCCACGCGATGTCGTCGGCGATCTTGAGGCTCTTGTACTTATCGCGGAGTGCCCAGAACGCGTCCGACTGGACGATCCACCGGCCGGCCGGTTCGTTGTAAACGATCTTTTTTTCGTTCGCCTTGATGAAGCTCTTGTGGGGCTCTTTGTCTTCGCCGTTGAATGGGATCTTTTCAAGCCGGGCTCGAAGGTCGAGGAGCTTCTTGAGCTCAGCAGCGGCCCGTTTCTCAGGCGTTTGAGCGGTTCGCTGGCCGGCGGCGAGCGACGAAAGCGTAAGC
>JAUCQE010000343.1 GCA_030372865.1 Pyrinomonadaceae bacterium | reverse complement strand
TCGATGCGTCGTCCGGATCGACAAATATCAGCGGGTTATCCGTGACGGCGTTCAGCTCAAGCTTGATCAGCCATTCCGCATAGGCGACCGAATCGCGGCAAGCACCGTGGACCTGCGGCATGCAGCGGAGCGTGTAAGCATCCTGCACATTGGTCGGGTCGAAACCGCGGACGAACTCGCTGTCTTCGAGAATGCGGCGTAGATTTCGCGCGCATTCGATCTGTCGCGGATGCGGGCGTAGGGCGTGAATGCGTTCGTCGAATGCCGAAAGCGTGCCGTGAAGAGCCTCAAGGCTGAGGCAGCCAGAGATGTCGGCAAGATCGGCGAGCCGTATCGCCCGAGCGGTCTCAAGAACGCCGACCGCGGTCATCACGGTCGTACCGTTTGTAAGGGCAAGCCCTTCTTTCGCCCTAAGCGTGATCGGCTGAAGCCCTGCCCGTTCGAGTGCGACAGAACCGTCGACGACGTCGCCACCAAACTCTGCACTTCCCTCGCCTATTAGCACGCAAGCGAAATGAGCAAGCGGAGCGAGGTCGCCGCTCGCACCGAGGCTTCCCTTTTCGGGAATAACCGGGTGGACGCCGCGATTCAGAAACTCCAGGATCAGTTCCAGCGTCTCGAGCCTGATGCCCGAATGGCCTCGTGCGAGGGTGTTTGCCCTGATGAGCATGATCGCCCGCACCGTCGGCGTATCGAACGCAGTCCCGACGCCTACCGCGTGGCTGACGACGATGTTCCGCTGCAAAAGCTCGACCTGCTCGCGGCTGATGATCTTGTCTTTGAATGCACCAAAGCCGGTCGTTATGCCGTAAGCGATCTCACCGCGGTCCAATAGTGTATCGACCGCAGCCGACGCGCGTTTCACACTCGCCTTTGCCGCGTCGCTAAGCTCGACGCGCGGCTCGCCCGGCTTGCCGTACGATACAGCGAGAACCTGTTCGAAAGTCAGATTGTTGCCGTCGATGACGACTGTGTTCATAGATCAATAACCTGTCCGTTCTTTATAACGGATGAAACGAGATTTCCGCCGAACTCATACGCGACGAGGCGATAGTCGGTCGAATCAAGGATAAGAAGATCGGCAGCCTTCCCGGGCTCGATCGAGCCGTGGGTCGCACCGAGCCCGATCGCGAACGCGGCGTTTATCGTTGCCGCGTTCATTACCTCAGCGGGCAAAAGTTTCTGATACCGGCACGAGATCGCCATAGCCATCGGCATCGACGGGCACGGTGCCGAGCCGGGATTGTAATCGGTCGAGATCGCGATCGCACAACCGGCGTCGATCAGCTTCCTTGCGGGAGCGAACTGCGTCTTTCCGCCGTTGAAATTCTCTGTCGGTATCACGATGCCGACCGTCTCACTCGCGGCCAGCATTTCGATCTCATCATCAGAGATCGCATCGAGATGGTCGATCGATGCCGCCCGCATCTCGACGCCGAGGCGTGAACCGCCGAGATTGGTGAACTGATCGACATGTGCCTTGATCCCAAAGCCCAGCGAAGCCGCCTTTGCCATCAATCGGTTCATGTGTTCAACGCTGAACGAGTTTCGCTCCGTGAAAATATCGCAATAGAAAGGCCTTCCTTCGTTCGCAAATTTCGAACCGACGTACCATTCCCAGGCGAGCGGAAGCATTTCGTCGCAAACGAGGTCCACGTACTCGTCAACATTGTCCTTGAACTCCGGCGGTACCGTGTGTGCTCCGAGGAAAGTCGGAACGACATCGATGGCGTGGCGCTTATCCAATTCCTCAATCACACGGAGCATTTTCAACTCCGTCTCGGTATCGAGCCCGTACCCGGTTTTTATTTCGCACGTCGTCGTCCCGCAGGCGAGCATTTTGTCGAGGCGTTTCAAAGCGGCCTGCGTCAAATCTTCCTCGGTCGCCGCCCGTGTATTCCTGACAGTCGAAATAATTCCGCCGCCGGCGGCGAGGATGTCGAGATATTCGGCTCCCTTTATCTTAAGTTCAAATTCGTTTAGGCGGTCGCCGGCGAAAACGATGTGCGTGTGCGGGTCCACAAACCCCGGGCAGACAACGCGGCCTTCGGCATCGATGATCTTGGACGACTCAAGATCCGAGAGCACTTCCCCGCTGGTCCCGACGGCCGCTATCTTGCCGTCAATAACAGCGACCGCGCCATCCGCAATAATACCGGCGTCCAGCATTGCCTCACCGCGCTTCGGACCACCGCCTGACGCGCACGTCACCAACTGGCCTGCGCCATGAATGATAAGGTCTGCCGATCGCATCTAGTCTATATATTTCGTGATCTTGTTATGTATCTCGGGCGTCGCCATCAACGATGCCGAGCCGTACCACGGAGTGTATTCAAGGACAAATATCCCGGCCTTGATAGCGGGATCTTCAGATGCGAGGCTTTGAGCTTCTTCAATGGTCGAAACGGCAAAGATATAGATTCCCCTATAGTTTTGGTCGTTCTTTCCGAACGGGCCTGCTACGGCCAGTTTTCCGTCCTTCGCCCATCGGCCAATGCTTTCCATGTGCCCGGCCTGTAGCTTCTTCCGTTCTTCATCCGTAGCTTTTGCGCTGTACGGCCCTGTTTTCAGCAAGGCGAAAACATAACTGCGCATCCCGCCCTCGCTGCCGCCGAGCTTTTTCGCCAGCTCGGCATCGTAGATCGGGTTCGGCTTTCGTTCCACTTTCGGCGCTTCCTGGGCATAGGTCACCAGCGAGAGTATCGAGATCGCGAGGGCCGCGAATACCAACTTAAATTTCATATCGGTTCACTCCGGGTTTGAGCCGTGGGTAGGCTAACTAGATTACCCTTAGAAACTTTTTCCCGCAAAAGCCGCGCGGTCACTCAGCATGTTCTGCCGCTGCATCATTGGCGGCGATGACATTCTTGTATTTGTTGTAAAGGAACGACGCGATGAGCAGCGTGATGCCGAGCGTTACGAATAGGATCGTCTTCGGTATCGTGTCGAGATCGGCCGCGTCGTAGAAGAAGAGCTTCATCAACGTTATCGCGAGCAGGCCGATCGCCCCTATACGCAAATGCTTTTTGCCGCGGGCGATGCCGTAAGCAATGACGGCCAACGCGTAAATGCCCCACAGAATACTCAGCCCGAGTTTGAACCCGTCGGGAATGAAGAACTGCTCCATCAGGTTTAGAAGTTCGCCGCTTGCGATTACCAGAATGAAGATCGATACGAAGATCTCAAATCCCAACGAAAGCGGCCGGCTCGGGAGAAACGCATCAAGCAAGCCGGACCGCAGGTACCGGTAGCTCGCGAAAATAAGTCCGGCCGCGAGAGCGTACGAAACGTAACGGACCGCGATATGCGAAGAATAGAAGGCTGCACCGCCTTCTGAAACAAGATAGCTGTCCCGCAGGTTTGAAAGAACGGCCATCCCGAATGTCGCAAGCAAAGCGAGCACGGTGGCCGATAAAGCGACGCTCGCCAAAGCTAA
Source organism: Pyrinomonadaceae bacterium (assembly GCA_030372865.1). Lineage (GTDB taxonomy): Bacteria > Acidobacteriota > Blastocatellia > Pyrinomonadales > Pyrinomonadaceae > OLB17. The sequence goes on along the minus strand of JAUCQE010000343.1, from coordinate 3,555 downwards.
CACCGCAGAACGGAACTTCCTCAGGTTAACGACCGCCATTGCCGTAAGGAAGGCCATCGTGTAGTTGAGCTGCCAGATAATGTTCAGATGCTGAATGTCGCCAGTCCAGGAACCGGCGGCGACGGCCTGTAGGTGGAAGTAATTCCCGATCTCCATCCGCAGCGCGTTGTAGAGTACGAAGATCGCGAGGGCGGCGACAGACGCTCCGATAAAACGTGTTGCCTCAGCCGGCAGAGGAGACTCATCGCGGCGGTTGCGGTTCACGACAAAGACGCCCGCGAATGCGATCACGAGCACGAACGCCGTGACGAGGTCGCCGTTCGCCAAAGGCTGGCGGTTCAACTCGCTTTCGACGATCGACCGTTCGCTGTACGCATGGGCCCAATCGGCGAACATGCTGCCGGCAGCTAGAACCATTACCGGAAAAGAAAAGTATTCGAAGACCGGGACGTGCTTTGTGCGGCCGAGCCAGAATAGCAGTGCGGCCTCGACCGACCAGACCATCGTGACGACGTTGCCGTCAAACTGCACCGGAACGGCGATGGCGGCAAAGGTCAGGACAAGTATCGTCAGGACGTTGACGACATCCGCCGCATCATCACGCACTCGGCCGATGCCCAAGGCAACGCCTAGATGAAACAGTCCGTGAGCGACCGTGAAAAGCCCGAGAAGATCGCGGAGCGGTGCATTGCTGTCGAGGATGGCGTATCCAAAACCGTAGAAGATGAACGAATTGGTAAGCACGAGGGCGGCATTTTCAAGAATGCTGACGCCCGGAGTGACAAACCGGTGAGCCATAACGCCGACGTAAAAGATAGCGAAGAACAAGCCCGTGAATACCGAAGCGAGTAATGTGTGCTCTTCGGCGACGAACCTTTCGTTGAACCATGTTAAGAATATCGCCCAAACAAAGGCGAAGGCCATGTATGCTACCCAGCGGTCGAAGAATCGGAACGACGTCGCGATGGCCGCCGCTGCAAACGCGGCGAGGAAGCCGAATACCATCCAATATTGCCGCGTAGTTTCCGCTGTCGCGGCGATCGCGAACGTGAACGAGAACAGGATAAATGCGGTCACGGCAGCCGAGATGGTGCTTTCGGCCTCGTCATGCTCACGATGGACCAGCGAATGGACCACCTTCGTTGCGTAAAAGATCGTCCCGAAGATGCCCGTAAAAGCGAGTGCCAATGCGAAATGTGATTCCGGTGTGTATTTCGTGGCGAACCAGCCCAGGAAGATCAACCAGGTGAAGACCGACGCGGTATAAAAGATCGGCGTCCAGTATCGCTTTACCGAGATCGCGAGGATCCCCGAATTGATCACCGCCATGTAGGAGAACAGGAAAAGATAATTCCCCGTGTCGCTGCTCAGCAGAAACGGAACGGCGTATGCCCCGACGAGCCCGATGTGCGCGATGACCTGGCGGTTATAGACGATCGCGGCCGTTACGGTGAAAGCCGTGAACATCGCCATCAGCCCAAATGCCGCGGGCTGTGAGATCAGCCCGTACGCTGAATAGCCGAAGTACGTGACGAAATACATTATCGCCATGCCGCCGCTGATCAATGCGGAGCTGAAGTTGTGGTATTTCGGTTTGAGTTTGATCGCCAAACCGACCAACCCGAAGCCCACAAGATATCCGGCGATTATCCTCGCGAGCGGGCTGATAAGGTTGTTATCAATGGAGTATTTGACGCCGATGCCGACACCGATGATCAAAACAACGACGCCGATCTTGCTGATGAGGTTTTCGCCGACGAACCGCTCGAGGTCGTTGCGCGCGTTCTCCTTGTATTCGGAGATACGTTTTTGAATATCACTCTGTGCCGCGGGCTCGCGTTCTGTTTCCGGTGCCGCATAGCGATACCCGAAAGAGGGTGCAGGTGTTTCCTTAAAGGGCGGCGGCACTGCCGGACGCGGTTCTTCAGCTTTTGGCGGGGGCGGTGTGGCGAACGAAACGTCGTTTCGGTTCCCCGTTTCTGCACGCAGCCGGGTCAAGGTTCCCCTGATCGCCGTGATCTCTTTCTGGAAATCGATCTGCGACCGGACAAGTTGGTCGATCCGGGCTTCGAGTTCGGCGATCTGTCGTTCGGTTTCGTTCATTGTATAAGTGGGCAGTGCGGCCGTCGCCGTGAATGCTTGCAGGGTTTGCCAATTGAACACGCTGATTGTAGCTTAGGTATTCGACAAATTCACACGAATATTTCCTAATATCGATATGACCCGAACGATCCACGCTCCGACCGGAACCGAGCTTACGTGCAAGAACTGGCTGATCGAGGCCGCCTATCGCATGATCCAGAACAATCTGGACCCAGACGTCGCTTTTGACCCCGATAACCTGATAGTTTACGGCGGCCGCGGCAAGGCAGCTCGTAACTGGGAAAGCTTCGACGCAATTCTCAAAAGCCTCCGCGAACTGAATGAGGACGAAACGCTGCTCGTCCAATCCGGAAAGCCGGTCGGCGCTTTCAAAAGCCACACTGACGCGCCGCGCGTGCTGCTGGCGAATTCCAACATCGTGCCGCATTGGGCGACGCAAGAGCAGTTCGACCAGTACGAACGCGACGGCCTGATGATGTACGGCCAGATGACGGCGGGCTCGTGGATCTATATCGGTACGCAAGGGATCTTGCAGGGCACTTACGAAACCTTCGGCTCGCTCGCCCGCCAGCACGGTTGGGGCTCGCTCGAGGGCAAGCTTGTATTGACGGCCGGGCTCGGCGAAATGGGCGGTGCGCAGGCGCAGGCGATCACGTTCAACGGCGGCGTCGGCATTCTCGTCGAGGTCGACCCGTGGCGGATCGAAAGGCGCCTGCAGTTGAGGCAGGTAGATGTCGCGGCCGAAAATCTGGACGAAGCGCTTGCGATGGCATGGCATTCGATCGACAACGGCGAGCCGAAATCGATCGCGCTGCAGGGCAACGCCGCCGAGGTACATTGGCAGTTGCTCGAACGCAACATACTCCCCGACGTCGTCACGGACCAGACGTCGGCACACGATGTTCTTTACGGTTACATTCCCGTCGGGATGTCGGTCGAGGAAGCAAAGGAATTCCGAGTGAAGGACCAAGCCGAGTACGAACGCCGTGCAATGGATTCGATGGCCAGGCACGTTGAGGCAATGCTCGAGTTCCAAAAACGCGGCTCGGTCGTATTCGACTACGGCAACAATCTCCGCCAGCGTGCAAAAGACAACGGCGTTGCGAACGCGTTTGACTATCCCGGTTTCGTGCCGGCCTACATCCGCCCGCTTTTCTGCGAGGGCAAAGGGCCGTTCCGCTGGGTAGCTCTCTCGGGCGACAAGGAAGACATCTACAAGACCGATGAAGCGATCATGAACCTCTTCCCCGAGGACGACCATCTCGCAAGGTGGTTGACGATGGCGCAGGAACAGGTCGAGTTTCAGGGCCTGCCCGCACGCATCTGCTGGCTCGGCTACGGAGCTCGTGCAAAGGCAGGTTTGAAGTTGAACGAAATGGTCGCGTCCGGCGAGTTAAAAGCCCCGATCGTCATCCTGTCTCTTATACACATCTCCGAGCCCACGAGACAGCG
>JAUCQE010000342.1 GCA_030372865.1 Pyrinomonadaceae bacterium | reverse complement strand
TTCGGAACTCGTCGGCAGCGTCAGATGTGTATAAGAGACAGGGTGGCCGATCATTCGTTTCCATTCTTCGAGGCCGTCATGCGCGCAGTTTATACGCATGCAGTTCATCCCCTCGTGGAGCAATTCTCTTATCAGTGCAGGGTCGTCGGCGGCTTCACTCGGAATGGTGACCATTATCCGCACCGACCGGCCGCGTGACGCGGGGCCGAGAAGGCTCTCGGTGTGTTCGGCGAGCAGTGCCCGCCCGCGTGAATGGTCGACGGCGAGGCTGCTCGTCGAGGGCGGTTCCCATTCGCGGCCTGCAAGCCGGTGGGCCGCGACGAGGACGGCGTCGAGGTTTGCGAGGACGTGCGATTCCGTCCGGCCGAGCGATGAAAGTCCGAGCTCGGCGAGCCTGAGCTGCAGCGGCCGCAGGTCGCGGCGGCGTAAAGCAAGATAGTGAAGCAGGTTGCGGGCACTTTCGCGGAAGTTCGGATGGACTCGGTCGAGGAGTTTGTTGGAGCGGGCGGTCTCAGAGATTATCTCTGCACGGATCACGAGCAGTTCGCGGACCACGCTCTCTGCAAGCTTTGCCCGGCCTGCCACGAGTTCGGCATTATGGGCTTCATTCATCATCCACCTCGAAGACGGCGCGAAGGTCTGCAGGATAACTTAATGATAATACAGATCAGACGCAAAGTGCGGCTATTGCGCGGCCGGCGAAAAGAAAAAACCGCGAAGCCAAAACGCCCCGCGGTTTTTCCGGCGATCTCAGCCCGGGCTATCGAATCTCGATCTCGATGGCGACAAAATCCGTCGTGCCGACGTTCTTTATCGAATGGCTCATGCCGGCCGCCTGCCATACGACGTCGCCTGCCTTTGCATCCACGATGCTTGCAGCCGAACCGGGCGTTGAGATCTCGATCCTGGCGTCGTAGATGACGATGGCGAGGCCGTTCAGCGGATGTTTGTGGATGCCGGTAGATTCGCCGGGCTTGAGGACACGGCGAACGACGCGGACGCGCTCGTTGCTGATCAGCACCGTTTCGCGTTCATTTAGCGGCAGCAGTTCACCCGCTGCGGGTTTACGCGGCTTGATTTCGGTGTAGATGTTCCGGAAATCGCCTTTCCCTGTGTTGATCACTTTGTGGGAAAAGGCGGGCCCGGAACCGAAACTGGCTTCACCCCATTTGGCAGTAAATTTCTCTAC